>DASUCS010000096.1:0-3312 GCA_036275935.1 Acidimicrobiales bacterium | reverse complement strand
ATGCCGTCGACCCGGCGGCAGATCGTCGTGACGGTCTCGGCGTTCTGCATGCTCAGCGCGAACCCGGGCCGGCTCCGAGCCGCTCGCTCACAGAACAGCCGGATGGCATCGAGCGCGCCGAGCGCGTCGATCGGGGGGAGCACCGGTGTCGCCGGTACGGTCATCGACGGCACTCGCCACACGACTTCGCCGGGCGCTTCCAACACCTGTCGGCTGGTCGCGAGCACGGACAGGTTGGGACATCCGGTGAGCAGTCCGTCGACCAACGACGCGCAGTCGTCGACAAGGTGCTCGCAGTTGTCGAGGATCAGCAAGATTGCTCCGTTGCCGATGTGCTCGACCATCGCGGTCAGCAGCGACCGTTGGTCGTCGTCGGGGACACCGAGCACGTCACCGACCTGCCGAGCGACTGTGCCGGTGCCCGCGAGCGACGCGAGATCCACGTACCACACGCCGTCGCGGTGCGACTCCACGCGGTTCGCCGAGAGCTGGAGCGCGATCCGGGTCTTGCCGCACCCGCCCGCACCGGTCAGCGTCACCAGCCGATGCTCGTCGACCAGCGCGCCCACCTCGTCGAGCTCTCGCTCGCGGCCGATGAACGACGTGAGCTGCGCCGGCAGGTTGTTCGGTGACGCGTCGAGACCACGCAGCGGCGGGAAGTCCGCTCGCAGGTCTGGGTGGCAGAGCTGGTACACGACCTCCGGTCGTCCGAGATCCTTCAACCGGTGTGAGCCGAGGTCCCGCCACGTCGCGCCGGACGGCAAGTGGTCAGCAACGAGATCGTGCGTCGCACGTGACGCGATCACCTGACCGCCGTGGGCCAGCGCCCGCAGGCGAGCGGCGCGGATCACTGTCTGGCCGAAGTAGTTGAACGCGTCACGCAACTGGGCGTCGCCGGTGTGGAGTGCCATGCGGACCGAGACGTGAGCGCCGTCGGGCCACGGTTCCTGATCGAAGCGGGTCTGCGCCTCGATGGCCGCGGCAACCGCGTCGACGCCTCGACTGAACGCCGCGACGATGCTGTCGCCCTCGCCCTGTTCCACTGGCCGAACCCCGCGGTTGCGGCCGACGGCATCGCTGAGGATCTCGTAGTGACGGCTGATGGCCTTGGCCATCGCATCGGGGGCGGTCTCCCACCCGATCGTTGACTGCTCCACGTCGGTGAGCAGGAACGTGACCGTGCCGGTGGGCAGGAGGAACGGTGCGGAGTCGTCGGTCGCGTCGACGACGCCTGGCACATCGGTCGGTCGCGCGTCGTTGGCCATTCGGTTCGATCAGACGACGGCGATCGCGTCGATCTCGATGAGGAGATCGGGCTGCCAGAGCGTGGCGACCCCGACGAGAGTGCTCGCTGTGATCGGGAAGTCGTCGCCGAACACCTCGATGGCGGCGCTCATGAGAGCTTCGAGTGCGGCATCGCCATAGTCGACCACGTAGATCGCCAGCTTGGCGACGTCCGCTTCGGTGGCACCCGCTGAGCGGAGCGCAGTCCGCAGATTGGTCAGCGCTCGGCGGCTCTGGTCGAGATGGGTCGTGCCGACGACCTTCCCGTTGGTGTCCACGCCGGTCTGCCCGGAGACGAACACCAACCGGTTGCCGGACGCCACGACGACATTGGCGGCGCCGGCGATTGGTGCGAGGTCCGGGGGATCGAGACGGTCGATGAGCATGTGGCTTCTCCTGTGAGTGAGGACTTCAGGAGCATCACCCACTCGATCACGACGAACATCACCCATGTGGCCGATGTTCGGCACCGGTCCGGGGCGCACGCTTGGTCCAATGAAGCACCGAACCGACGACACGAACGTCATGCGACCATGGCTGACCCGGCGCGACCTCGCAATCGCCGCGGTGGCCGTGACCACGCTCATGGTCGCGTGCGGCGGATCAACCCGCTCGGCGAGCACGTCGTCCGCTCAATCGACCGCGTCCGGTACGACCACGACCACGACCACGGTGTCATCAGAGCAGCAGCAGCGCGCCGCAGCGAGGGCGACGGCCTCGACCCTTTGTGCGGACGCCAAGGCCCGGCTGTCCGGCCTCGAGAGTGTGGCGAGCACGGCGACCGCGCTGTCGTCGGCCAGTGCCTCCGTTCGCTCCATCATCGACTCTGACGTCACGAAGCTGACCGCGCTTGACCTCGTGCGCGCTGACCAAGCCGCGGAGCACGAGTTGCAGGCGAACCTCGACGAGGCCCGCGCCGATCTCGATCGGTCTGCGGCGCGGGTCGCGGCAGGCGACCTCTCCAGTGGCAGCGCGCTCTACAGCGACGCCGTCGACCACTTCGGCGAAATGGCGTCGATCCTGCGTCGGCTCGGGGCGACCTGCGACGGTGATCCCCAGCAGTCGCGCGACGGCATGATCGCGCCTGTGGCGGCGATTGATGTCGGCACCGTTCCCGGACAGGTCACTGCTGCGGGCGACAACGTGTGGGTGTCACTGTTCGACGGCCGATCGGTTGTCCGCATCGACGCGCGCACGAGTCGTGTCGTAGCGACCATTCCGGTCGATGACGACGACCTGCGAACCATCCAAGTCACGACCGATGGAGTATGGGTCCGCGGCGCGACCGCCATCCACCACATCGACCCGAACACCAACCAAGTGACGCGGTCGGTGCCGAAGCGGGCGATCGGCGACAACATCACCCGCGCCTACGTCGACGACGACGCGATTTGGGCGTGCAACGGTGCCACGCTGGTACGCGCGTCCAAGGACGACGGTCATCCTGACGCCACCGTGACGTTGCCCTACCAGTGCGGCACCCTCACCTCGGCCGGCGGCCAGGTCTGGGTTGCGTCCGACGCCGGACAGCCGGGTCAGCTGAGCCACGTCGATGCTTCGAGCATGACCGTCGTGGCGACGGTTCCGACACCGACGGACGACGCGACATTTCCCGCTATCGGGTCGAACGTCGTCTGGACACACGGTCAGGACGGAACCACACACCCGCTCGCGGTCGGCGTCGACGCCGCGACTCACACGGTCGTACACACCGCTCCACTCCCGAGCGGCAGCGGGCCGGGATCCCTCACGGCGACCGACTACTACGCGGCGGCCACGGGACACGGCATCGTCGAAGCCATCAATGTCGCAAGCGGCACGATCGAGCGCACCTTCGATGCCGGCGCCGCCCCCAACGCCCTCTCGATCAGCGGCAGAACCATGTGGGTCGCCGACGAAGCCGCCGGCCAGATCCTGCGCTTCGAACTGCCGTGAATCATCCATCCCTGCTCGAAAGGAAGCACCCGATGCGACGTCTCATGGCTGCGTTGACCGTCACGATCACCGTCATCTCCATCAGCGCGGGAA
>DASUCS010000095.1:0-11169 GCA_036275935.1 Acidimicrobiales bacterium | reverse complement strand
GATGTGCACGCAACCTTCCGTTGGCGCCATCTGGCAGCTGGCCACCTTCAGCAACGTGCTCTTGCCCGCGCCGTTGGGGCCGAGCAGCGCGACGACGGTCGCGGGCGGGACGACGAGATCGACGCCGTGCACGACTTCGATACCGCCGTATCCCGCGCGTATGCCGCGCAGCTCGAGCGCAGGCACGACGGTCGGCGCATCGTCGTCGGACGGGCGTGGGCGCGGTCGTGGCCGCGACGGCTCGGAGTCGTCCAGCTCCGCGCGCCGTGTGGACGGACGGAGCGTGGAGAATCGGTCGCCGATCATGCGGATGATCCCGCCCGAATGCCGGCTGAGAAGGATCACGCCGACGCCCGTGGCCAGGTACTGCAACGAGCCCCCGCGAATCTGCGGGAAGTACTGCTCGATCGTCGGGAACAGCGCGAACAACGTGCCGGCGATCACGACGCCGAGCACTGAGTCGACCCCCCAGATGACCATCAGCAGCAGGAGCACGAGGCTGTTGAGCACCTCGAAGTCGAAGCTGCCGACCGATCCCTGGTTGCCGCCGTACAGCGCGCCCGCGAGCCCTGCCAGTCCAGCCGACGCGGCGAACACGAACAGCTTGGTCGTCGTGAGGCTCATGCCGACGGTCGCGCACGCCGCGGGACTGTCGGACATCGCGATCAGTCGCCGTCCGTACGAACTTCGGCGTACGGCGAGCACGCCGACGGCTGCGAGCGCGAGCACGACGACGAGGAACACGAAGTACGCCCGGTTGCCCTGCAGCGACACGCCGAACAGATGCAACCGCCCGACCTTCAACGCGCCGCCTTGTCCGAACACGTCGTCGTTCTTGAAGAACAACGCGGTCATCACCTGAGCGAACGCGAACGTGCTGAGCGCGAGGTACAGCCCTCGGAGTCGGAGTGCAGGCAGCGCGATCAGTGCGCCCACCGCGGCAGACAAGCCCGCGGCGGCGAACATCCCGAGCAAGGATCCGCCACCCGCGACCTTGCCCATCGCGAACGCGCCCACACCGACGAACGTGAGCTGGCACAGCGAGATCTGCCCGCCGTAGCCCGTGAGCAGCACGAGCGACAGCATGATCAACGCCAGCACCATGCCCTTGCCCATCGTGAACAGATCGCGGTTCGACAAGAAGCCGGATACGACGTAGCCGACGCTGACGAACGCGCCCGCCGCGATCAGCGATTCCCGCAAACTCGGCACCCGGAGGGGGCGTCGGGTCGTCGTGCGACCGACGCGCAGCTTCGCCTCGGGTACGAGGAGCAGCATCGCGAAGAGGAAGATGATCGGAAGCGCGACGTGCAGGTCGCTCACGATGCTCTGTGGGCTGAACTCGATGACGTACGACTCGATGAGCCCGAGCGCGATGCCGCCGGCAAACGTGAGCGGGAGGCTGCGCAGCCGGCCGACGATGGCGGCGGCGTAGCCGTTGATGACGAGCAGCGTCAGGAAGATGATGTCGACTTGCGTCAGCGGCGCGAGCAACACGCCGGCCAGCGCCGCCAGCATCGCGCCGATGACCCAACCCATCTGGCTGACCCGGGTCGGCGCAGCGCCGTTGAGCGCGGCGACCTCCGGCGCGTCGACCACGGCGCGCAGTGCGACGCCGGCGCGCGTCCGGTAGAGGAACAGTCGCAGGCCCGCGACCACCGCCACCGTGGTGATCATCACGGTGAGCTGGTGGTAGGTGATGTTCACGCCGAAGATCGACACGGAGTTGCCGACGAAGAACTCGGTGAGCACGCGGGCTTCACCCGGATCCCAGCGCGTTTGCGCGACGCCGATGAGTGCGAGCAGCAACCCCAGCGAGATCACGAGCGTGACTTCCGTGGGCGCGCCGTGGAGCCGGCGCATCAACTGCTCGATCAGCAGGCCCATCACGGGAGCGAGCACGAACAGCACGACGATCAACGCGGGTAGCTGCGGCCAACCGTGCTCGTGGATGAGCTCCCAGTAGGTGAACGCCGCGATCATGCCGACCGCACCGTGGGCGAAGTTGAAGATGCCCGACGTGATGTACGTGACCGTCAGCCCGGTGGCCGTGAGGGCGTAGATGCAGCCGGTCGCCAGCCCGACGATGGTGAACTGGAGGAAGACGTCCACGTCGTGGTGGCCTCAGCCGCCCTGTCGGTACACGTACGTGCCGTCGCAGCGGTATTGGCCTGCCGGCGTGTCGAGGCGTTCGATCTTTCCGCCGTGGATCTGCGCCATCACGTAGCACGTCGGTGGTGTCTTCGACGCCGGTCCGGCAGGAGCGAGCATGCCGTTGGCATCGAATTGGTCGATCTTCTGCAGTGCCGCGGTCAACCCCGCGCGCGTCGCTTGTGGTCCGGCGTCCTTGAGTGCCTGCACGAAGAGCTCCGCGGACGTCCAGCCGTAGGCCGTGAAGAGGTCGACGTTCGCGCCGGGCGCGACCTTGTCGAGCCACGTGAGGAAGTTGTCGACCTCGGGGACGTCTTGACGGTCTTCACCGAGGTACAGCGCGGTGGGCAAGTAGAGGATCGCGCCCTCGAGCGCATCGTCGCTCCCTGCCAACGTGAACAGCGTCTTGTCGTACCCCGCAGCGCCGAGCAGTGTGACCTCGGGCTTCCAACCCTGTTGCTGTGCCTTGGCCTCGACTCGACCCATCGTCTTCACGTCCGCCGAGGACAGGGTGAGCAGCTGCACACCCTTCGCCTTCATCTGCACGATGTCGGCGGTGAAGTCGGTCTCCGTCGGTTGGTAGAGCCGCTCGTACACGATCTGGTAACCGAGCGACTGCATCACGAACTTGGCGTTCTCCCACGCCGCCTTCGCCGAGTCGACGTTGCCGACGAGCGCGCCCACCTTCGTGATGGCGTTCGGATGATGGTCCTTCACGTACTGGAAGGGGCCGGTCGACGCGCCGGCGCGCACCGGCTGCGGCGAGAAGTTGTTCGGGAGCGTCTGCAGGGTCGGTCCGAGCGGAACCTGCACGTCGGGCATCTCTGGGTGGGCTTGCAGCACCTCGGCGCCGCAGTCGTCGAACAGCGAGAACGATCCGACGAACGTGAAGTACTTGCCGATGTCCTCGTCGGTCGTGGCCTTGTTGATGCCGCAGTCGAACTGGTCGTCCTGCGACTCGACCTTCAGCTGCCGGCCGTAGATGCCGCCTTGGCTGTTGATGTAGGCGAAGTACGCCTGCACGCCCTTCGGCGCGCCTGCGAACAGCCCGGGCACCGGGCCGGTGAGGATCGAGATGTTGGCGACGGTGATCGAGTCGGCGGTGACGCCCACGTCGGTTGCGCCGCCGTTGCCTCCGTCAGGCGCGGCCGCGGCGGCATCGGTGCCGCCCCCAGCCGCCGGGTCCGCCCCGGCCGCATCGGATGGACCACCACTCGCGGCACCGCCCGTCGACCCGGCCGCCGATCCGCCGGTCGGACCGCCCGCCGTGCCGGTACCGGTGGCGTTCGCCGTCCGGCCGGTACCCGTGCCGCCTCCGCCGGCGCCGAGCGCCTCGTTGATCTGCGCCTGATTCGCTCTCGAGCCGCACGCAGCGACCAGCAGCAGAGCGGCGCCGAGCGCGACCATGCGCCGCCGCTTGGGGAACCAGCGCTCCCGTAGTTGTCGCGGTCGTCCCAGCACTCGACCCCCCGAAGCTCTGACGGACCGTCAGATCGACCCGCCTTGACCGTTCGCCGTCGAGGGTCCGATTCCTGCTGGGGTCAGGCCTGCGTGGTGGGTTCCGCGGTGGCTGACAGGGGCAGGCGCACTGTGAACACGGCGCCGGGATGCCGGATGTCCGAGGTGACGTCGACCTGGCCGCCGTGCGCGTTCACGATGGCGGCGACGATGGAGAGGCCGAGGCCGGCGCCGCCCCGGTCCCGCGACCGAGAGGCGTCGACCCGGTAGAAGCGTTCGAACACCCGGGCCGCCTGGTCCGGTGCCAGTCCCGGCCCGTTGTCCGCGACCTCGATCACGGCATCGGCTCCGTCCGCGCGGATGCGCACCTCCGTCACCGTGCCGGGCGGCGTGTGCGATCGAACGTTGCCGAGCAGGTTGTCGATGACTTGGCGCAGCCGGGTGGCGTCGCCGACGACCTCTACCGGGTGCGCAGCCTCGAGCTTCATGTCCCACTCGGGGCCGACGGCCCGCGACGCATCGATCGCCTGCGCCGCGACGGAGACCAGCTCGACCGGCTCGCGCTCGAGTGGGCGGCCCTCGTCGAGTCGCGCCAGGAAGAGGAGGTCCTCCACCAGATCGCCCATGCGCGCCGTTTCCGCGCGGATCCCGGTCATCACGCGATCGAGGTCTGCGGGACGCTCGTTGGCGCCGCGCTCGAACAGCTCCGCATACGCGGACACGGCCGCGACAGGGGTGCGCAGCTCGTGCGACGCGTCGGCGACGAAGCGGCGCAGGCGCGCCTCTGTTGCGTCGCGCGCGCTGAACGCCTGTTGGATGCGTTCGACCATCGCGTTGAACGTGTGCGCGAGCCGCCCGACCTCGGTCTTGTCGTTCTCACCCGGAACGCGCCGCGACAGGTCACCCTCGGCGATCGCCTCGGCCGTGGCCTCGACCTCCGCCAGCGGATGCAACCCGACGCGCACGAGCCACCAGCCCAATGCGCCCGCGGCCACGAGCGCGGCAACCGTCACGGCGATCTCGACCGTCAACAGCCGGTTCAACGTGGCGACCGTGTCATCGAGCGGGACGGCCACGAGCAACTGCGCGCCGTTCGCCAACGTGGACGCTCGCACGCGGAAGTCCGGCCCGTTGCCCTCGTTGGCCGACACGGTGAAGTACCGGGACTGCTGACCCTTCAGATCGACCTGGTCGGGGACGTTGGGCGTGTACTCCTGCCCGCCGACGAAGCGAGCCGGCGCGGTGTAGAGCACGCCGCCATCGCTGTCGCGCACCTCGACGTAGGTTCCGGGAGCGAACCGGCCGACGTCGACCGTGTTGTCGCCAGGATGGGGGAAGTGCCCGTCGCCGATGCCGCGACCGATAGGTTGCTGCGTCGACGCCAATGACTGGTCGACGCGGTCGTACAGGAAGTTCTTGAGCGCGGCGTAGGTCGCGACGTCGGCGGTGAGCAGCGCGATGAGCGCGACTGCGCCGATCGCGAGCAACAACCGACCGCGCAACGACATGACGAGGTTCCTACGCCTCGGTTTCGCGCAACGAGTACCCGACGAGACGGATCGTCTGGATCAGTGGCGGGCCGAACTGGTCGAGCTTCTTGCGCAAGTAGCTCACGTACGTCTCGACGACGTTCGCGTCGCCACCGAAGTCGTAGTGCCACACGTGATCGAGGATCTGACTCTTCGACAGCACGCGGCGCGGGTTCAGCAGGAAGAACCGCAGCAGGTTGAACTCTGTGGCGGTCAGCCGGATCGCGCTGCCCGCCCGCCACACCTCGTGCGTGTCCTGATCGAGCACGACATCGGCGAACTTGAGTTGCCCGTCGCCCTCCTTCTCGCCGTGGGTGCGGCGGAGGATGGCGTGCGTGCGGGCGACGATCTCGGCCAGCGAGAAGGGCTTGGTCACGTAGTCGTCGCCGCCGACGGTGAGGCCGGCGATCTTGTCCTCGAGGCTGTCGCGGGCGGTGAGGAAGAGCACCGGGACCCGGATCCCGTCGGCCCGCAGGCGACGGGTGACCTCGAGCCCGTCGAGGTCCGGGAGCATCACGTCGAGCACGACGAGGTCGGGCGGATCCTCCTGGGCCGCGGAGAGCGCGGCTCGGCCGGTGCCCGCCTCGCGCACGTCGAAGCCCTCGTAGCGCAGCGCGGTGGCGACGGCATCGACGATCGAGGCTTCGTCGTCCACGACGAGGATCTGCGGTCGGGTGGTGGTCATGCTGCTCACGGACACCACGGTCGCACGTACTGCTCCATCGATGCTGTGAGGAACCTGTGAACGACCTGTGAAGGAGATCTCAGGGCAAATGACCAGGAAGGCCTCAGGTGAACCTCAGATCGCAACCGCACTCTCTGACCGTGCCCGGACAGCCCGGGCCGACAAGAGAAAGGGAAGCCCAATGCGTAAAGGCCTCGCCGCCGCCTTGGTCACGGGTTCGCTGCTCGCCGGAGGTGCCGTGGGAACGGCGTTCTTCGGTCCGAGCACGGCCACGGCCCAGACCTCGAGCAGCAGTGACTCACAGTCCAGCCAGTCCACGCAGTCCACGGCACCGGATGCCGGCGCCCCGGCCCCGCCCGACGGTCGCGGACCGCACCGTGGAATGCACCGCCTCGACCTGTCGGTCGCGGCGAACACGATCGGGGTCTCCGAAACCGACCTCCGGACTGCCTTGCAGTCGGGTCAGTCGATCGCCGATGTCGCCAACGCCCACGGCGTCGACCCGCAGACGGTGATCAACGCGCTCGTGACGGATGCGCAGCAGCACCTCGCCGATGACGTGTCATCGGGACGCCTGACGCAGGCCCAGGCTGATCAGATCAGCGCGGACCTCACGACGCACATCACCGACGCGGTGAACCACGCCGGCCTCGGCGGTCCGGGCGGCGGTGGCTGCCCCGGCATGGACGGTTCGGGCGCACCGGGCTCGGGCTCGGGTTCCAGCTCGTCGAGCTCGGACAGTGCCAACTCGACGCCGTCGGCCTGATCTCACTCCCCTCAGGTCCCGCAGTTCCCCACGTGGCGAGGAGCGGCACTCACGCAGCTTGCGTGCGGTGCCGCTCCTCGAGCGCGTCGGCGGCGCATTCGTACGCCAAGCGAGCGATGCGCTCGGAGGTGTCCAGTCGCATGAAGTTGCGCCCGTGGACTCGCACCTCGCGACGCGTCGGGCGGATCACGATCAGCTCGTGCCCGGCATCGCGCACTTGGCGGGTTTCGCGCGCGAGCGCACGGGCGGCGCGTCGTCGGGTCAACTGATCGCTCGTGCGGTGCGTCTCACTCGTTTCGTAGGCCATCGGCGCGACGACGACCACCAGCCCTCGCGGGCGCGTCGCGACGAGATCGAGGTTCGTCGTGGACGTCACGCCGCCGTCGACGAGCACGCGCCGCCCATCGCGAACTGGCCGGTACATGCCGGGGATCGCACACGAGGCCAACACCGCGTGCGTCACGTCGAGGGTCGTCGGAGTGCCGTTGCCCAGCACGACCCGCTCCCGACGCGTGAGGTCGTACGCACACAGCCACAACGGCCGATCCGGCCACTCCGGTGTGAGCTGCTCGCCGAGCTCGTCCTGCGCCGAGGCCATCGTGAACAGGCCGGCGGGGAACCGTCCCCGCACCGAGCGCGGCAGCGGAACCGTGGGGGCGAGGCCGGCGATGCGCAGCAACGCGTAGGACGACCCCACGCCGAGCCGCATCAACTCGGTCGGCGTCGCCCAGTTCCTCGTGAACAGCGCCCGTCGTCGCTGCGCGACCTCGTCGTCGGTCATGTCCGACAGCGTCTCGTGCGTGCCGAGCGCCATCTGCCAGAGGTCATCGCTCGTGTAGCCCGACCGCAGATACGCCGACGCCGCTGATCCGGCGCTCGTGCCGATCAGGAGGTCCGCGTCGGCGGCTTCGATGCCGGCGATCTCGTGCAGCGCCTTGAGCACCCCGGAGTGGTACGCGAGTCCAACGGTGCCGCCTGCGCCGAGCACGATCGTGGTCGTCATCCGAGAGAGTTTCCCCCGCGCTTGGAGAAGTAAGCGCGATGGTCCTCGAGATCAGGGCCAGTAACGGTCGCGGACGAGACGGCGGTAGATCTTGCCGGTCTCGAAGCGAGGCAGGTCGTCGGCGAAGTCGATGGACTTCGGACACTTGAAGTGCGCCAGCCGTTCGCGGCAGAACGCGATCAGCTCGGACGCGAGTGCGTCGTCCGCGGTGACGCCGTCGCGCACTTCCACCACGGCCTTCACCTCTTCGCCCCACTCGTCGTTCGGCACGCCGATCGTCGCGACATCCCGCACGGATGGGTGCTCGAGCAGTGCGGCGTCGATCTCCGCCGGATAGATGTTCACGCCACCCGAGATGATCAGCTCGGCGCTGCGGCCGGTGAGGAAGAGGTACCCCTCGTCGTCGGCGTAGCCCATGTCGCCGAGGGTGAACCAGTTCCCGCGATGCACGCTCGCCGTCTTGTCCGGGTCGCCGTGGTACTCGAACGGCTCGACCTCCGATCGCCGGAACCACACCGTCCCGATCTCGCCGGCGGGCAGCTCGTCGCCCGCTTCGTCTCGCACCTCGACTGCCGCGCCGGCGGTCGCCTTGCCGACGCTGCCGGGCTTCTTCAGCCACTCCTTTGCGGTGATGTACGTGCCGCCGCCCTCGGTCGCGGCGTAGTACTCCTCGATGACAGGGCCCCACCACTCGATCATCCGACGCTTCACATCCACGGGGCACGGTGCGGCGCCGTGCACGACGAGCCGCAACGACGACGGGTCGAACGCGTCACGCACGTCGTCGGGCAACGCGAGCAGCCGATGGAACATGATCGGCACCAAGTGCGTGTGCGTGATGGCGTGCTGCTCGATCAGCTCGAGCGTCTCTTCGGGCGACCATCCGTCCATGAGCACCAGCCCGAGGCCCGCCGCCATCGGCGCCGTCATCGAAACGGACAACGGCGCGGCGTGGTACAGCGGTCCGGTCACCAGCGAGCGGTTGCTGTCGCCGGCGTGCGGCGAGTTGCGCGAGTGCAGGCGATACAGGCCCGGCGCCATCCCCATCGCGCGACGCACGCCCTTCGGCCGCCCGGTTGTCCCGGACGTGTAGAGCATCGTCCCGCCCGGCGACGGATCGTCGATGTCGGACGGATCCTGGGCGGCGAGCGCGTCCTCGTACGGCGAGAAGCCCTCGATGTCAACCCCGACGGACAACATCACGGGCGAACCCGTCAGCAACTTCGCCGCGGCCGCCAACGTGTCGCCGAAGTGAGCGTCGCCGATCAACACGACCGCCCCGCTGTCGTCGACGATGTACGCGATCTCCTCCGCGGTGAGGTGCCAGTTGATCGGCGTCAGTCGTAGTCCCGACCGCAGCACCGCGTCGTACACCTCGACGAACTCCGGACGATTGCGACAGACCAGCGCGATCGTGTCGCCCTCCGCCGCGCCGAATGCCCGCAGCGCGCGCACGAGCTGGTTCGAGCGGCGGTTCAGCTCGGCGTACGTCAGGCTCCCGAACTGGGAGACGACCGCAGGCCGATCGGGTGCTTCCGCGGCGTAGACCGCGGTCGCCATGCCTCCATCGATGAGCTCATCTCTCGTGAGCGTCACGGCGGCGCATGGTAGTGATCACGTATGAGTGAGCGCAGCGAACGAATCATCGGCACGGTGCGGTTGTTCGCCGCGACGCGGCGAAGGCTCACTGGTGCCACGCGTTTCGGACCGAGTCCGAGTGTCCGCAGAGCTGGAAGGGTGCACCAGTGAGCGACGTGCCGGCAGAGGTCACGCAGTGGTGTGAGCGATTCGCAGCGGCCGCCGGAGTCGATCCGCCGACCGACGAGGAGATCGACGATCTGCTCGCACTCGCAGCGATCGCCGCACACGCATCGGCCCGTCAGGCGGCGCCGATCGCCTGTTGGCTGGCGGCCAAGGCAGGAATGACGATCACGGCGGCCCTCGACGCCGCGCAGGCACTCGAGGGGACGGCATGAGGCTGGCGACGTTCGACACCGACGACGGTCCCCACCTCGGAGTCGTGGACGGCGACGAGGTCGCGGACGTGACCGCGGCGGACGCCCGCCTCGGTCCCGACCTCGGCGCGGTGCTCGACGCAGGTCTGTTGGAGACGGTCTCGGGCGTCGTCGCATCTGCGCCTCGGCACCCGCTCGCCGGCGTCACGCTGCGTTCGCCGGTGCTCCGTCCGCCGAAGTTCCTCGCCATCGGGCTCAACTACGCGCTCCATGTCGCCGAGTCGCTCACGGAGAAGCCCAAGCATCAGCTCTGGTTCAACAAGCAGTCGACGTGTGCCATCGGAGCCGGCGCGCCGATCCACATCCCGAAGGCGTCGTCGATGATCGACTACGAAGGCGAGCTGGCGTTCGTGATCGGTCGGCGGTGCCGGCACGTGCCTCGTGCTCGCGCCCACGAAGTGATCGCCGGCTACACGGTCTGCAACGACGTGAGCGTGCGCGACTGGCAGATGCGTACGCAGACGATGACGATGGGCAAGTCGTTCGACACCCACGGACCACTGGGCCCGTGGGTCGTCACGCCGGACGAGCTCGGCGACCCGCACGCGTTGTCCCTTCGCACCTGGGTGAACGACGAGCTCCGTCAGGACGGCACGACCGACGACCTCATCTACGACTGCTTCGACATGGTGGAGCACCTCACCACTGCGTTCACGCTGGAACCGGGAGACGTGATCTCGACGGGTACGCCAGCGGGGGTCGGAATGGCGATGAATCCGCCGGGGTGGTTGAAGGCGGGCGACGTCGTGCGCATCGAGATCGAAGGCATCGGCACGCTCGAGAACCCGGTCATCGACGAGCCGGACACCGCCACAGGGCTCCGCTAGCGCGAAAGCTGGACCTCCAACGCGCGCGCGACAGCCGGCGCCCACTCGGTCGCCTCGATCGTTCCGCGCTCGTTCAACCTGCGCGCGAGCGCCGTCGCGCTCGGATGTCCACCGGCGACGATCGCCACCTGGTTGCGCGTTCGCTCGCTGCCGTGCGTGCCGCGATCGGCTGGACCGCTCATGAAGCCGGCCGGCGCGTTGAACCAACGACGCGGTCGGCACGCGACGAGGCGGATGCCGCGAGCGACCTCGTGGTGGCCGGTGACGCCGTCGACCGCATCGAGCCAGGCTCCGTTGGTTTCGTCCTCGCCCCACACGATCGCCGCGCTTCCCTCGGGGATCGGGATCAGCGGCAACCCCGCCTGCGCGACCGGCTCGTAGAGGTCGATGGGGTCGTCGTCGACCTCTTCCTGGTCATGATCGCTGACGACGATCAGCACGGTGTCGTCCCACGTCGGTCGTAGCGCATCGACGATCGCGTCGAGACAGTCGTCGGCGGCGCGGTACGACGCGAGCGCCTCCGCACTGTCCGGTCCGAAGATGTGCGCTTCGGTGTCCGGCTCGTTGATGTGGGCCACGACGAGGTCGGCGCGATCGCCGTCGAGGGCGTCGAGGATGCGCGGGAGCACCTCGCGGTTCGCCGCGTAGCCGTGCCCGTCGCGCTCGACATCGTCGGGCAACGCGCCCTCGGGCGGCCAGTGGCCGTCCGCACGTGTTGCTCCCATGATCGAAACC
>DASUCS010000094.1:0-10097 GCA_036275935.1 Acidimicrobiales bacterium | reverse complement strand
CCGCCGCAAGAGCACGAACATCTCGATCAAGGAGATGAAGTACCGCCCGAAGATCGGCACCGGAGACTTCGACACGAAGACCCGCAAGGTCGAGAAGTTCCTCGACGAAGGCCACAAAGTGAAAGTCACGATCATGTTCCGAGGCCGCGAGACCCAGCATCCAGAGCTCGGGCGCCGCATCCTCGACAACGTGGCCGAGCGGGTCGCTCAGGTGGCGAGGGTCGAGGTGATCCCGAAGCTCGACGGACGGAACATGACGATGGTGCTGGCGCCCGACAAGAAGGCCAAGGCGGCCAGGGACGCCCAACGCAAAGCAGACGCAGACAACGAGAAGGCGGCGAGTGCCGACGGGTCGAGCGACACGACGAAGCCCGAAGACGCCGCCTGAAGGATCCCGAGGAACAAGGACGACACGGCGATGCCGAAGATGAAGACCCACCGGGGCGCGGCGAAGCGCTTCAAGCTGACCGGCTCCGGCAAGATCATGCGCCGCAAGGCGAACATGAACCACATCCTCGAGAAGAAGCCGTCCAAGCGGACGCGCCGCCTCAACCGCGACGACGCGGTCCTCACCGGCGGCGACAAGGCCCGCGTCGAGCGCCTGCTCGGTCTCAAGTAGCCCCGACCACCTGAACCTCGACGCAATAGCGGTCCAAAACCGACCCCTATTGCGTCGAGAATGAACGAAGGAGAAGCAGATCGATGGCGAGGGTCAAACGCGCCGTCCACAGCAAGAAGCATCGTCGGGCCACGCTCGACCGGGCGAAGGGCTACTTCGGCAACAAGAGCCGGTCGTACCGCGCCGCGAACGAGCAAGTCATGCACTCGCTCCAGTACGCGTTCCGCGATCGCCGGGCGCGCAAGGGTGAGTTCCGCAAGCTCTGGATCCAGCGGATCAACGCCGCGTGCCGTCAGCACGACATGAGCTACAGCCGGTTCATCGCCGGCCTGCGCGAAGCGGGCATCGAGGTGGATCGCAAGGTCCTCGCCGACCTCGCGGTCACGGACCCCGCGGCCTTCGCCGCCCTCGTCGAGAAGGCGCGCGCCGCCGCGGCGTGAACAGCGGCGCCAAAGCGGCCCAGTACCTGAGGGCGTTGGCGCGCCGGCGCAGCGTGCGCGAGAAGGAACGCCGCTACATCATCGACGGACCGGTCCTCGTGACCGAAGCGCTGCGCGTCCATGTTCCCCTCGAGGCGATCTACGTCGAGGCCGGAACGAACGAGGAGCTGGTCGACCTCGCCGGCCGAGCTGGTGTGCTGGTGCACGTCGTCCCGCCCGGCCAGGTCCACCGCTACACCGACGTGATGACGCCTCAGGGTGTGGTGGCGCTCGCCCCGATGCCGACCGCGACCGTGCAGGACGCGCTGGACCGCGCCGGCGACGCGCCGCTGCTCGTGCTGTGCGGCGTGTCCGATCCCGGCAACGCGGGCACGGTCGTCCGGATGGCCGAGGCCGCCGGGGTCGGAGCAGTACTCTTTTGCGACGGTTCGGTCGATCCGTTCGCTCCCAAATGCGTACGGGCGTCCGCCGGCTCGATCTTCCATGTCCCGGTGGTCAGCGGAGGCAAACCCGTGCAGGTGCTCGAAGCGATCAACGGTCGCGGCGTGCAGCTGCTGGGCACGGACGCCCGCCGGGGCAAGCCGTACGACGAGGTCGATCTCACGGTGCCGTTCGCGCTCGTGCTCGGCAACGAGGCCCACGGCATCCCTGCCGAGATCAGCGGCGACCTCGATGGCTGGGTGCACGTGCCGATGAGCGGTGACGTGGAGTCGCTGAACGTCGCCATGGCGGCGTCGGTCATCTGCTTCGACGCCGCCCGTCAGCGCAAAGCGGTGGGCGAGTGAGCTTCCTCGACGAGCTTCCCGATCCGGTCGTGCGCCTCGATGCCGATCGCCGCATCGTCGAGGCGAACCAGGCCGCGGTTCGGCTCGCCGGGACCAGCTCGGACGAGATCGTCGGGCGTCCGATGTCGGACGTGTTCAAGCCGCGGGGTCGCGATGGCGGGCCGCTGCTCGCGGACGGCTGGCATCCCTCGGCGCGGCTGCGGTCGGTCACCGGCATCCCGGAGCACGAGGTCACGATCGCATCTGCGAACGGTGACGTGAAGGTGCGCGTCACCGGACGCTACGAGCGCGATGGCACGGGAGCCGTCAGCGGTCTCGTGCTGGCCCTCCGCCCGCCGCGGCGCAGCGAGCAGGAGCCCACCGGCAGCGAGGTCGTGTCGACGGTCAGCCACGAGCTCCGCAGCCCGCTCACGTCGGTCAAGGGCTACACGTCGCTCCTGCTGAACCGCTGGGACCGTCTCAAGGACGAGCAGAAGAAGATGATGCTCGAGCAGGTCCACCACGACGCCGACCGCGTCACGCGCCTGATCACCGAGCTGCTCGACATCAGCCGCCTGGAGACCGGGCGGCTCGTGCTCCGACGGCAGTTGACCAACGTGGCCGAGCTCGCCGACCAGGTGGTCGAGAAGCTGAAGCTCACGTACACCGACCTCGACTGCAACGTGTACTTCCCGGTCGGTTTCCCCCAGGTGTACTGCGACCCGGACAAGCTCGAACAGGTCCTCACCAACCTGGTCGAGAATGCCGCGAAGTACGCGAGCCCGACCGGCATGAAGGTCGTCGGTGAGTTCGACGACGATCAGGTCGCGGTCACCGTGAGCGACACCGGTGAGGGCATTCCTGCGACTGACCTCCCGAAGGTCTTCAAGAAGTTCTTCCGTCGCGACATGGGCAAGCCGACCGGCACCGGGCTCGGTCTGTGGATCAGCCGCGGGCTCGTCGAAGCACATGGCGGACGGCTCACCGCGACCTCGGAGATGGGTCACGGCAGCGTGTTTCGATTCACGCTCCCGCTCGTGGACCTGGACGAGCTGTTCGCTGAATCCAACTGACTTGTCAGCACGGACACGCTGACGGCAGGGTGATCGACCACATGATCGACGAGATCGAGCGCATCGCGGCGGAAGGGGAGCAGCGCTTCGCCGGCGCGTCCACGCTCGACGAGCTCCGCACGATCGACGTGGAGCTGCTCGGCAAGCGATCCGAGTTGAGCGCGGTGAAGCAGAAGCTCGGGTCGTTGGAGCCCGACGAGCGTCGCACGATCGGTCGTGCGGTCAACGATGCGCGCACGCGGCTCGAGGCCGCGGCCGCGGCGCGTCGCGCCACACTCGAAGCCGCAGACCTCGACGCGCAGCTCGAAGCGGAACGACTCGATCTCACCGAGCTGGCGCACACCACCGGGCGCACGCGTCGCTACGGCCACAAGCACCTCGTGACCCAAGCTCAGGAACGGCTCGAGAACGTGTTCATCGGGCTCGGCTTCACCATCGCCGAGGGGCCGGAGATCGAGGACGACTTCCACAACTTCGGCGCGTTGAATTTCCCGACCGGTCATCCGGCGCGCGACATGTACGACACGCTCTACCTCGACTACGGCGAACCCGGTACGACGCTGTTGCGGACCCACACCTCGCCGGTGCAGATCCGCGTGATGCAGAACATGCCTCCGCCGATCTACATGATCATGCCGGGCCGTGTGTACCGGCAGGACACCGCCGACGCGACGCACATGCCCGTGTTCCACCAGATCGAAGGGCTGGTGATCGACAAGGGCATCACCTTCGCCCATCTCGCGGGCACGATCGACGCGTTCAGCAAGGCGTTCTTCGGCGGCGACTTCGCATCGCGACTGCGCCCGGCCTACTTCCCGTTCACCGAACCGTCCGCCGAGTTCGACATCCTGCGCCCGGACGGTTCGTACATGGAGCTCGGCGGGTGCGGGATGGTGCATCCGAACGTGTTGCAGAACTGCGGGATCGACCCGGAGGAGTGGCAGGGCTTCGCCTTCGGCTTCGGCATCGACCGCTTCGCCAAGGAGCGGCACGGCGTCGACGACCTCCGCGACCTCTTCTCCAACGACATCCGCTTCCTCGAGCAATTCTGATGAAGGCACTGCTCTCTTGGTTGCGCGAGTTCGCGCCTCTCGACGCCGATCCCCACGCGATCGGCGACGCGCTCGGCGCGCTCGGTACCCCGGTCGAGGAGATGCTGCGCATCGGGCACGGTCTCGACGGCATCGTCGTCGCGCGCGTGCTCGATCTGCGGGCGCATCCCCAGGCCGACCGCATCCAGCTCGTCGACGTCGATGCTGGCGACGGTGAGGCCCTGCAGATCTGCTGCGGCGCGTTCAACATGACCGTCGGCGATCTCGTGCCGCTGGCCACGATCGGCACGACGATGCCGAACGGCCTCGAGATCGCCCGTCGCAAGCTGCGAGGCGAGTGGTCGAACGGGATGCTCTGCTCGCCCCCCGAGCTCGGGTTGCCAGGCGACCCGGGTGGCATCCTCGTCCTCGGCGACGGACACCGAACCGGCACCCCGCTGCGCGACGCGCTGGGGCTCGAGGAGGACGTGCTCTACGACCTCGAGATCAACCCGAACCGTCCGGACGCCATGTCGGTGGCCGGTCTCGCACGCGACCTCGCCGCGCACTTCAAGGTGCCGTTCTCGCTGCCGGCGCCGGACATCAGTGGCGTCGCGACGGGCGATGCCGTCACGTCGCTGCTCACCGTCGAGAACCTCGCACCGGATCTGTGTGGACGGTTCACCGCTCGGGTCCTGCAGGGCGTGTCGGTGGGCCCGTCGGATCGACGCATCGCCAGCCGATTGACGCTGATGGGAATGCGCCCGATCAACAACGTCGTCGACGTCTCGAACTACGTGATGCTCGAGCTCGGTCAACCGTCGCATCCGTACGACCTCGCACGCGTCGCCGGCGGGGGGTTGCGGGTGCGGCGGGCCAAGGACGGCGAACGACTCGTCACACTGGACGACGTCGAGCGCACGTTCACCGGTGACGACCTGTTGATCTGCAATGGGAACGACGTCCCTGATGGTGTCGGCGGGATCATGGGCGGCGCATCGTCGGAGATCAGCGAGGCCACGACCGACGTACTGGTCGAGATGGCGTGGTTCCAACCGATGGCGATCGCGAAGTCCTCTCGTCGCTTGGGCATCCGTAGCGAAGCATCGGCGCGGTTCGAGAAGGGCTGCGATCCCGAGGTCATCGAGCTCGCCCAGGCGCGATTCATCGAGCTGCTCGGCTCGGGCGTGGGCCGAGTGGCGAATGGGATGATCGACGTCACCGGAGAGCTGCCGCCCACCCCGACCGTGCGCCTTCGCACGAGTCGAGTGAACGGGATGCTCGGTACGAGTATCGAGCGCAACGAGATCACCGCGCTGCTCGAACCGATCGGGTTCGCCACCCGGCCGGAGGGCGACGACCTCGACGTCACGATCCCGTCCTGGCGTCCCGATTCCGCCACGGAGATCGACGTCATCGAAGAAGTCGGTCGGCACTACGGCTACGCGCGCATCGGGTCCCTGGTGCCGCCCGCGGTCCACTTCGGCGCACTGAGCGAGCGACAGGCGGACAGGCGCGCCGTGCGCGATGTCCTCGTTGGTCTGGGTCTGTCCGAGGCCTTGCCGATGCCGTTCCTCGCTCCAGACGACGTCGCACGCGCGGAGCTGCCGTACGACGTCATCACGATCACGAACCCGTTGATCGCCGACGAGTCCGTCATGCGTCCGTCGCTGCTGCCCGGCCTGTTGAAGACCATCGCCTACAACGAGTCGCATCGCTCCGCCGGCGTGAGCCTGTTCGAGCTCGGCCACATCTTCCGCGTTCCCGCGCAATCGCAACCATTGCCGGACGAGCGCGAGCACGTTGCGATTGCGCTCGCCGGTGCAGAAGCACCCGATGCAGTCGCTCTGTGGGAAGCACTTGCGGACGCGATCGCCGTTCCCGACCGTGCGCTCATGGCCGCGGCCGCACCGGGGATGCATCCAACCCGCACGGCCACGATCACCGTCGCCGGAGAAACGCTGGGCTCCGTCGGTGAGGTGCATCCACGCGTGCTCGACGCCTTCGGCGTGAGCGAGCGCGTGGCATGGTTCGAGATCGATCTCGGTCGGCTCCTCGACCTCCCACACGGCTCCCGCCCGTACAAGCGCATCAGCCGTTTCCCGTCGAGCGACATCGATCTCGCCTTCGAGACGCCCGACGAGGTCCCGGCCGCCGCCGTTGCCGACGCGATCCGCTCCGGAGCCGGCGAATTACTCGTCCTGCTCGAACCGTTCGATGTGTACCGAGGGACGGGCGTGGCGGACGGTCACCGCAGCCTGGCCTTCCGTCTGCGACTGCAAGCCGGTGATCGAACCTTGACCGATGCCGAGATCGCCGACGTGCGCGACCGCACGATCGCCACCGTCACCGCCGCCACCGGCGCGAGTTTGCGAAGCTGAGCCCCTTGGCCCGCACCGAGAAGTCAACGCGTTCTGCCAGCCCGCTGCCGGAAGGCACCATCGAGGTCGGCGTCGGGCTCGTCATCGCCGGTCTCACGACCTACGCCTATCTCACGATCGCCAAGGTGGCGCTCGGTAAGTCGGCGTATGGGCCGCTGGGCGTGCTGTGGGCCGTGATCTTCACGGCCGGTCCCGGGTTCTTCCTTCCGATCGAGCAGGAAGTGAGCCGCGCACTCGCGGCTCGCCGTTCACGCAACCAGGGCGCCGGCCCGTTGCTGCGCCGCGCCGCCACCTTGGGCGGGGGACTGCTGGTCATCCTGCTGGTCGTCTGCCTCGCGGCAGGGCCGGTCCTCGTCGCACAGCTGTTCAGCGACCAGTGGCTGCTGCTACTCGGCCTGCTCCTCGGGCTCGTCGGCTACTACATGGGACACCTCACCCGAGGCACGGTGTCCGGGCTCGGACGTTTCCGGCCGTACTCCGTGTACCTGGGCGGCGAGGGCGTCGTGCGGCTGATCGGTTGCGTCGTGCTCGCCGTCGTCGGCGTCAAGACCGCCGGCATGTACGGCGTGGTGTTGGGGATCGCGCCGATCGCCGCCGCGCTGCTCGCGATGCGCGGCCAGCGCGACGTGTTCACGCCCGGACCCGACGCGCCGTACTCCGAGCTCTCCGCGTCACTGGGTGCTCTGCTCGCGGCCTCGGTGCTCGCGCAAGGTCTCGTGAATGCCGGCGTGGTCGCAGTCAAGGTCCTGGCGTCAGGGCCTCGCGAGGACGAGATCGTCGCCACGTTCTTCGTCGGCGTCGTCGTCGCGCGGCTGCCGCTCTTCCTCTTCCAGGCCGTGCAGGCTGCGCTCTTGCCGAAGCTCACGCACCTCGCAACGACGGGACAGGAGCTCGAGTTCCGGCGGAACTTCCGCCGTCTCATGGCGGTCGTCGCGGGCGTCGGCGTGGTCGGTGTGCTGGGCGCGCTCGTGGCGGGCCCGTTCATCGTGGACCGTGCGTTCGATGCCGACCTCGGGCGCTCGGACCTCGTCCTCCTCGCCGCCGGTAGCGCCGCGTACATGCTCGCCCTCGCCGTGGCGCAGGCGCTGATCGCATTGCACGGACAGAACCAGGTGGCGATGAGCTGGCTCGGCTCGATCATCGCCTTCGTCGTCGGGCTCGTCGTGTTCTCGCCGCTCGACCTCTACACGCGCATCGAGCTGGCGATGGTGGCGGGCGCGGGCGTGGCTCTGGTTGCCATGACCGTTTGCGTGATCCTTCGGGTTCGTAGCGGCGCGGTGGTGGCTACCTCCGACTTCATCGAGGCCATCCACGACGTCACGCTCGAGCCATAGGCTCCCGGCGTGCTGCACCACGTCACCCTGTGGGTGCCCGACCTCGAACGGGCGGAGGCGTCGTGGACGTGGCTGCTGACTCGCCTCGGCTACGAGCACGACCAGTCCGTCGAGCGCGTGGTGCTGCTGCGCCATCCCGACGGGATGAACGTCGTGCTCGAGCAATCGCCCGACATGGTGCCGGGCATGCTCTACAGCCGGCTACGTCCCGGTCTGAACCACATGGCGTTCAGAGTCGAGTCGGCGATCACGCTGAACGGCATTGCCGACGAAGCGACCAAATTCGGTTGGACGATGTTCGACAGCGAGCGCCACGCGATCGCCGGGGGAGCGGACGTGCTCTATCTCGAGGATCGAGACGGCTTCGAGGTGGAGCTGGTCGCGCCTTCGGGCTGAAGTGCGAAAAACTCGCGCACGGCATCGGCGATCTCGGCGCGCACTGGCGCGCTGGACAGGATCACTCCGACCATCGTGAGCGACGTGTGCGTGTGCCCGCGCCCGAAGATGTGCCGCGTCGGAACGCCGGCCGCCGCGAGGGCAGCGGCATAGGCCTGACCCTCGTCTCGTAGCGGATCGAACTCGCACGTCACCACCACCGAAGGTGGCATCGCGCTGAGGTCACTCGCGCGCAGCGGCGCGACCCGCGGATCGTCACGATCCTGCGCGTCGACGTAGTGGTCGATGAACCACTCCATCAACGCCCTGGTGAGGATGTAGCCGTCCGCGTTCTCCACATACGACGCCCGCGACATGTCGTTGTCCGTCACCGGGTTGAGCAGCAGCTGAGCGCTGACGTCGGGGCCACCGGCATCGCGCGCGAGACGTGCGACGACGGTTGCGAGGTTGGCGCCGGCACTCCAGCCGCCGACCGCGAGTTGTCCCGGGATGCCACCGATCTCGATGGCGTGGTCGCCGACCCACTGCAGGGCCGCCCACGCATCGTCGACCGCAGCCGGGAACCGGTCTTCCGGTGCGTGCCGGTAGTCGACCGACAGCACCACTGCGTCGGTTCTGACGCACAGGTCACGGCACAACGGGTCGTCCGAGTCGACACCTCCGAGCACCCAGCCGCCACCATGGAAGTACAGGATGATCGGGTGCGGCCCTGGGGTGGCCGGGCGGTGCAACCGGTACTGCAGGTCGCCGGCCGCGCCCGGCAGCACACCGTCGATCGTTTCGCCGACCTCCGGCCCCGGCGGCCGCGCCGCGTTCGCCGCGGTCATGAAGGCCCGTGCGTCAGGCGCGGACATCGACTCGAGCGGTGGAAGCCCGAGCTGGCTCATCATGTCCAGCACCATGGCAACGTCGGGCTGCAGGCGGCGGATGACACCGTCGTTGCACTGCGACCCGTTCGCGCCCTCCAGACGGAACCCGAGGTAGCCGCGCGCCACCGCCTCGTCGCACGCGGCGCGGTAGCCCTCGAGCCCGCCGATGTACGGCAGGAACACGCGCGGCTTGCCGGGCACGTTCGCGCCCATGTACCACGAGTTCGCCGTCGGGTGCAGCGTGATGTCGGCGCAGTCGTTGACGTGCTGCACCCAGCCCGCCTCAGCGACGGGTGTGGGCTCGATCGTCTGCACGTCGCGTCCGCGTAGGTCGGCCAGGCAGTCCGAGACCCACTCGACGTGTTGTTCGATCGACACGGCCATGTTCGACAGCACCGACGGGCTCCCCGGTCCCGTGATCGTGAAGAAGTTCGGGAACCCCACGGTCATCAGGCCGAGGTAGGTCACAGGGCCGTCGGCCCACTTCTGTCGAAGCGTGACACCGCCACGCCCGGTGATGTCGACCGCCACGAGCGCGCCGGTCATGGCGTCGAACCCCGTCGCGAACACGATCGCGTCGAACTCGAGCGACTCGTCGACGGTGTCGATGCCGGACTCGGTGATGGTCGTGATCGGGTGCTTGCGCAGATCGACCAAACGGACGTGGGGAAGGTTGTAGGTCTCGTAGTAGTTCGTGTCGAGACACGGCCGCTTCGTGCCGAAGTAGTAGTCCTTCGGGCACAGCGCCTCCGCGGTGTCGGGATCCGTCACGATCGAACGGACCTTCTCGCGCAGGAACTCGGCCACGATGTCGTTCGCCTCTGGGTTCACGCCCTGGTCCGCGAAGACGTTGAGGATGCCGAACAGCGTGCCGTCTTCCCATGCCGCTTCGAACCGGGCCCGCTGCTCCTCTGGCGTGCACATGGCGGCGGTCACCACGACTGGTTCCATCGGGATGCCGCCGGGGGAGTGCTTCGCTCCCTCTCGGTACGCGGCCCGATCCGTGGCGAGCGCGTCGACGGACCACTTCGGCGGCGCACCGTTGTGGGCGGGGATGGAGAAGGCGGGCGTGCGCTGGAAGACGGTGAGCTGCGACGCCTCTTGCGCGATCAACGGGATCGACTGGACGGCGGAGGAGCCGGTGCCGATCACCGCCACTCGCTTCCCGGTGAAGTCGACCCCTCCGTGGG
>DASUCS010000093.1:0-5457 GCA_036275935.1 Acidimicrobiales bacterium | reverse complement strand
GAAGCTTCGCCACGACGGGATAGCCGATCTCGTCCGCCTGCCTCGCGGCGTCGTCGGGATCGGTGGCGACGCGTTCGTCCAGCACCGGGACGCCGTGCTGTCGCAACAGTTGCTTGGAGTCCGCCTCCGACAACGTGCGCGCCATGGACGGAGCACGCTAGTGGGCCGGCACATAGCGCTCGGCAGGTAATGGGCGAGTCATCCGGCATCGCTGGCAAGGACGCAGGACGACGGAAGTCACCAGCACTTTCGAGGACGAGGACGCAGTCCAGCGGTGTCGAGGGCCGTCCATTACCGGCGTTGTGTTGTGCGCCGGCCCACTAGTTCGGAGATCGATCTTGACCGCATAACGTGCCCGTCGTGGCTTGGCAGATCGGCGGCATCATCGAGGGGTTCTACGGACGCCCGTGGAGCTGGGACGAGCGTGCCGACCTCATGCGCTTCTGCCACGAGCGTGGCATGACGCACTACGTCTACGCGCCGAAGGACGACCCCAAGCATCGTGAGCGCTGGCGTGAGCCCTATGGCGACGGGAAGCTCGAGGGCTTCGCTCGACTGGCCGCCGAGAACACGCTCGAAGTCGGTTTCGGCATCTCCCCCGGCCTGTCGATCGACTGCGACTCGCACGACGACCGCACCGCACTCGCGGCGAAGGTCGACCAGGTGCTGAACGTCGGTATCCGGCTGGTGGTGCTCGCGCTCGACGACATCCCGTTCGGCGGCGGCGAGCAGGGCCGCGCTCACGCGGAGCTGACGACCTGGCTGCGCGATCATCTCGGTGACCGCGCGTCACTCGCGCTGGTCCCGACGGAGTACGTCGGAACGTCGACCACGGCATACCTCGATGAGCTCGCGAAGGGCGTTCCCGGTGACGTGCCGATCGCGTGGACCGGTGACACGGTCGTCAACGACACGATCACCGGTGCACAGGCGTTCGTGCGTGCGGCGTCGCTCGGCAACCGTCCCCCACTGTTGTGGGACAACTATCCCGTCAACGACGGGATGATGTCGGACCGGCTGCACCTCGGACCGCTGTGGGGTCGCGAGCCCAAGCTGGCCGACCGGTGCTGCGGGTACCTGTCGAACCCGCTCGTGCAGCCGAAGGCCTCGAAGTTGCCACTGGCGTCGATCGCTGCGTGGCTGCGAGGCGAGGATCCGCTCGACGCGTGGGCCCACGAAGCCGAGGCGCTCGGGCAACGGATCTTCGCCGAGGCCTGCGACGGATCGGTGCCCCAAGCCCTCGTGCAGCACGCGGTCGAGTGGATCGACGACGACGCGGGCTGGGATCGCGTCATCGCGCCGTTGCGCGAGTGGTTGCAGGCCGCCACGGACTGCGGAGCGCCCGGCATCGAGGACGAGGTCGGCGACTGGCTCGAGCAAGTTCACACCGAGGCGCGACTCGCGCTCGACGCGCTGGAGCTCGTCGATCTGGCGCGGGCAGGCGAATTCGTGCGCGCCATCGACCGTGCGTTCGCGGTGTCGATCGTGTGGCAGAGCGTGCGTCGCGCCGACAAGACCGTGATGGGTTCGCGGTTCGGGCTGCAACCGATGCTCGGTCAGCGACCCGACGGCACGTGGTCGTTCCACAACGGCTCGATCGTCGAGAACCGCAACGCCGTCGACGCGCTCCTCCGCGCCTGCCTCAACCTGTATTCACGCCGATCCACGGCTTGAGGAGGTCGGGCGCCGATCGTGGGTCGGCCGAAGCCGTCCGCAGGGAGCGAAGCGACCAGGCGGCCGGCCGGCAGCACAAAAAGCAGGGAGGCCGCAGGCCGACCGATTTGTGTCGAGTTACGGGGTCAACGCGGCGCGGAAGAAGTCGCTGGTGTGCTCGAGGAGCGCCTCGAGCGATTTGTCCGACAGCGGGTTTCGGTCGAGCAGGCCGATCATGAACGGCACGTCGCTGAAGTAGCTGAGCAGCGCGCCGTACCCCATCACGATGAGAAGCTCCGGATCCTGGCGCCGGAACACCCCGGCGTCCATCCCGCGCTCGAAGTAATCGACGGCCCGCAGGAAGATCGGCCGGAGCGCGGCGCCGATGTCGATGCCGAGGTGGTTCTGCCCGTCGAGCGCCTCTCGTCGCACGATGCGGATGAAGTTCGGGTTCTCTCTGAAGAAGCCGAATGCCGCCATCAACACGTGATCGACCTTGCTCCACCAGTCTTCGAGCGTGGGCTCGGTCGTGGCCTTTTCGACCCGCTCGAACCAGTCGAACATCGCCGCGTCGAAGATCTCCCGATACAGCGCCTCCTTCGAGGCGAAGTGGTGCAGGAGGCTCGGGCGCCGGATCCCCACGGCCTCGGCGATGTCGTTCAGGGACGTGCCGTCGTAGCCCTTCTCCGCGAACTGCCGGCTCGCCTCGTCGAGAATCGCCTCGCGCGTGCGCGGTCGATCGGTCGCCGCCATGGCCACAGCGTACCGAGAGCACCTCGTCAGGCGGCGGTTTTTGTCTACCGACCAGTAGGTAGGTAGATTCGGCGGGGATGCCCCCCTTCGTTTCTGCCCTCCTCGTCGCGTTCGTCGTCGGGTTCGTCGTGACCCAGATCGCGACATTCGGGACAACCGTGTACCTGCATCGTGGCCTCTCCCACAAGGCCCTGACGATGCGTCCCTTCGTCGCCTGGTGCTTCCGAGCCTCGCTCTGGCTGACCACCGGCATCCGTCCTCGCGAGTGGGTCGCCGTGCACCGCAAGCACCACGCCTTCACCGATGTGGAGGGCGATCCGCACTCGCCCAAGCTCCTTGGCTGGGTCACGGTGCAGTTCGGCAACGTCGGCCTGTACCGCAAAGTGGCCACCGATCCCACCCAGGTGCGCAAGTACGCCCGTGACCTCCCGGGCGACCGGTGGGACCGCGTGCTCTTCGACCGGTCGTGGCTCGGTCTGTCGATCGGGATCGCGATCCTGGTGATTGTGTTCGGCCCCTGGGTCGGACTGCTCGCTGCGGCGCTCCACGCCGGGATGTATCTGTCGCTCAACGCGGCAGTGAACGCGATCACACACACGTTCGGCGACCGTCCTCACGACAACTCCGCGACCAACCTCCAGTGGCTCGCGCTGCTCACCGCGGGTGAAGGGCTCCACAACAACCATCACGCCGCCCCGACGTCCGCCAAGCTCGCCTTCAACAAGCGCGAGCTCGATCCTTCGTGGCCCGCGATCGCGCTGGCGGTCCGCTTGCGGCTGATGACGATCCGCCACGCCGACCTGAAGTTGAAGCAACCCGTCGCGGCGTAACCACCAGACTGGGCGCGTGCTGGAGCTCGGCGCCGCCACGATCATCACCTCTTCGGGCATCGAAGGTCCGGGGACGGTCGTCGTCGACGACGACGGGCTCATTGCGGCCATCGAACCCGCAGCGCGGTCCGACGACGTCGAGGCCCGCGTCCTCGTTCCGGGCTTCATCGACGTGCAGGTCAATGGCATCGGGCCAACCGACGTCGCACATGCTGACGGCGCGGACTGGGACCACCTGGATGCACGGCTTCTGGCTCAGGGCGTGACGGCGTGGTGCCCGACGCTCGTCACCGCGCCACTCGACCGCTTTGCCGCTCCCCTGGAGCGGATCGCGGCTGCGGCGACCCGCGACGACGGGCGCGTGCGGCCGACGATCGCGGGAGCACACCTCGAGGGTCCGTTTCTGGGCGGCGCGCCGGGCGCGCACCCGCCCGACCTGATCCGGCCTCCGGACCTCGACTGGCTGCGGCAACTACCGGACATCGTGCGAGTGATGACGCTCGCGCCGGAAGCGCCGGGTGCCGTCGATGCGATCACGTTGCTGCGCGACCGCGGCGTCCTCGTGTCCCTCGGACACTCCACCGCCTCGTACGAACAAGCGCGCGCGGCGATCGACGCAGGCGCGGAGCTCGTCACCCATTGCTTCAACGGCATGGGTGCGCTGCACCACCGCGAACCGGGCCTCATCGGCGCCGCGCTGACCGACGATCGCGTCGCAGTGTCGGTGATCACGGACCTCATCCACGTCCATCCGGCCGTGGTGTCGTTGATCTTCAGGGCCAAGAGCGCGACTCGGGTCGCGCTCGTCACGGACGCCGTCGCGTGGACCGGTCACGGGGACGCGCCACGTCTCGCCGACGGCACCCTGATGGGCGCAACGGTCACGGCCGACGGCGCGGTACGGAACGCAGTGAAGCAAGCGGGCATCCCGCTGGTCGATGCCGTGCACGCGGCGTCGACGACTCCCGCACGACTCCTCGGCCTCGCAGATCGCGGGCGCATCGAGGTCGGCGCGCGCGCAGACCTCGTCGCGCTCGGGCCGGATCTCACGGTGCAGCAGACGTGGGTCGGGGGCAGAACGGCGACCTAGGGTCGTCATCCGTGCGGATCATTGCTGCGGTGTTCATCGACACGATCCAGCTCCGGGAGGCGCCCGGACCATCGACCCGCATCGATCTCGGCGGGGTCAAGTTCTCCGAGGTCGCGCCGGGTCCTGCGCCGGTGACCGTCGAGCCCCATCTGGTGGTGCTCGTCCACTGCCCGAAGGACCACAAGGGTGAGGCCGCGCTCGAGGTCGTGTACCGGCGCGACGGCGAGCAGATCGCTCGCAACGTCCAACCACTCGCGGTCGAGCCGGGCAAGTTCAACTACCGGCTCGTGCGCGCCGAGCTCACCTTCGACGAGTACGGGACCGTCGAGGCCAATTGCCGCATCGACCTCGGCGACCCGGTGATCGTGCCGTACACCTTGCTGCCGCCGGTGGAGTCATAGCGATGCCATTCGCGGCGGCGATGTCCGAACACCCCATCGCCACACAGGCGACCGGTGAGGTCGTCGGCCATGTGCTCGAAGTGCTCGGCGATGCGCCGGACCTCGCAGTGGTGTTCGTGACCGCGGCCCACGGTGGCGTGTTGGAGGACATCGCACGAACGATCCGCAAGGTGCTGCACCCGGCCACGCTGCTCGGAGCGACGGCGGTGTCGGTTCTCGGCGGCGATCACGAGGTCGAGGAGCAGCCCGCAGTCACGCTCTGGGCCGCGAGGCTCGGCCAGGCCGCGGCTCCCGTGCGGCTCGACACTTCGACGTCCGCTGGCATCGCCATCTCCGGGCTCGGGCACGAGCTCGTCGGCGACGAGCGCGAGCGCACGCTCGTGCTGCTGGCCGACCCCTTCTCGATGCCGGTCGAAGCGTTCCTGGAGGCCGCGCCCGAGACGTACCCGGGTCTGAAGGTCGTGGGTGGACTCGCATCGGCGGCTCGGGGGCCCGGCGGCAACCGGCTCGTGCTCGACGGTGAGGTGTTCAGCGACGGAGCTGTCGGCGCGTTGTTGCCTGCGAGGGACGCGTTGCACGCGGTGGTGTCGCAAGGCTGCCGTCCGATCGGGTCCCCGATGACGGTGACCAAGAGCGACGGCCGCATCATCTACGAGCTCGCCGGACGGCCCGCGCTCGAACGACTCGTCGAACTTCTCGAGAAGCTCGACCCCGACGAGCGCGAGCTGGC
>DASUCS010000092.1:0-11233 GCA_036275935.1 Acidimicrobiales bacterium | reverse complement strand
CCCTGCCGGTGGTGGACAAGGCGATCGAAGAGCTCGAGTGGGCGGTGGAACGCGGCGCGAAGACGGTCCTGATTCGCCCCGCGCCGGTGCCGGGCTACCGCGGCTCCCGGTCGTTGGCGTATCCGGAGTTCGACCCGTTCTGGGAGAAGGTGGTCGAAGCCGACATCCTCGTGTCGATGCACGCGTCGGACAGCGGTTACACGCGTTACCAGTCCGACTGGACCGGGCCCTCGGAGATGCTGCCGTTCCGACTGGATGCGTTCCGGATGATGACGGTGAAGGAGCGACCGATCTTCGACACGGTTGCGGCCCTCACGTGCCACGGGTTGCTGACGCGGTTCCCGGATCTGCGCATCGCGCTCGTGGAGAACGGTGGCGACTGGGTGCCGGGCTTCATCCACCATCTCGAGGACGTCTACCGGCGCATGCCGCAGGCATTCGACGAGGATCCGGTCGTTGCGTTCAAGCGCAACGTGTGGATCAGTCCGTTCCACGAGGACGACCTCGGCGCGCTGGTCGAGCTCATGGGTGTGGATCACATCCTGTTCGGGTCCGACTACCCGCATCCCGAAGGTCTGGCGGAGCCGTGCAGCTACGTCGACCACTTGCCGCCGGGCATGGCCGACGACGACGTCGCCAAGATCATGGGCGGCAACCTCGCGGCGATCATGCGCGTCAACTGACCGTCTTCCTGATGCCACGTCCACAGTTCTGTGTGCGTGGCGTGAGGAGAAGCGTGGAAGCCTGAGAGGTCAGGCGACGATGCCGCGGACCTTGAGGTCGATGATCGTGTCCCAGTCGAGGCCGAGGTCGGTGAGGATGGCGTCGCCGTGTTCGTTGAAGTCCGGTGAGCGCTTCGGCGGCGCCGGTTCCTCGTCGTACTGGATCGGCGCGGTCGCGAGCTTGAACGGCGTGCCGTCGGACGTCGCGCAGTCCAGGACGTAGCCGTTCGCGACAGTCTGCGGATCGACGCTCGCCTCGAGCGTGTCCTGCACGACGCTCCACTGTCCTGAGAACTCACGCAGTTGCTCGCGCCATTCGTCCAGCGTCCGCTCGGCGAACGCCTCGGCGATCACTTCCCTGGCGGCCATGCCGTTGGCCACGATCGATGCCGCGTCGGCGAACCGTTCGTCACCGATCAACTGCGGGCGGCCCACCAGGTCGCACGCCTCCTCCCAGTAGCGCGCGGGTTGCAGGCAGCAAAGGGCGACGTAGCGGTCGTCCTTGGTGCGGTAGTTCTGCACGAGCGGATTCGCGGACATCCCGTTGCGCGGCGGTGGACGCCACGGCACTCCGTGCTGGAGTGACAACGCGTACGCGGCTCCCATCGACCAGATGCCGGTGCCGAGCAACGACACGTCCACGGTCGTGGCCTCACCCGTTCGTTCGCGGTGGAAGAGGGCACCCATGATCCCGCCCGCAATCGTCATCGCGCCGATCGAGTCGCCGAACGCAGGCGCCGGTGGCGGCGGAACCGACTCGGCGTCGGTGGCCATGCAACCCATCGCGATGCCGGCGCGGTTCCAGTACGCCAGCGAGTCGTACGACCCGCGGTCGGCATCCGGTCCACGCTCGCCGTGGCCGGTGCCGCGCACATAGATGATGTTCGGGTTGTGCGCCCGGATGTCCGCGACGTCGATCTTGAGCTTCGTGCGCACCGACGGGAGCTTGTTCGTCAGGAACACGTCGCACGACGCCGCGAGCTTGTAGAGGATGTCGAGGCCCTCTTCGGATGCGAGGTCGAGGCCGAGGCTCTGCTTGCCGCGGTTGGAGTGCTCGAGCAGCACGTGCACCCCGCCTCCGAGCGACACGACACCGCTCTGGGCCAATCCGCGCATCGCATCGCCCCGCTCGGCGTGCTCGATCTTGACGACCTCCGCGCCCCAGTCGGCGAGCAGCGCGGACGCCGCGGGGACGAACGTGTGCTCCGCCACCTCGAGGATGCGGACCCCTTGCATGACTGCGGTCATGGAACCCCCTCCGGTCGCTCGTGAGTATGACACAACCGTTAGAAACGGCGTAAGTTCGCGTCATGCCGCTGACCATCGACGACTTCGTCGGCGTCCTGGCTCTCGACCCGGTCGGTGACGACAACTTCCGCGCCAAGAACCTCGACGTCGGCCACGGTGTGATCTTCGGCGGGCAGTTGCTGGCCCAGTCGGTGATCGCGGGACACACGACCGCGCCCGACAAGTCCGTCAAGACCGTGCACACGGTGTTCGCTCGAGCCGGTGCGCCGGCCGACGCGCTCGAGATCTCCGTCGATCGGATGCACAGCGGCCGAGCGATGGCCAGCTGCACGGTCACGATCAGTCAGGGCGATCGATTGTGCGCGCGGTCACAGGTCCTGCTCAGTGCCGACGAAGACGACTGCATCCGTCACGAGGATGCGGCACCGTCGGTCCCGGGGCCCGCCGACAGCCGAGCCGCATCTGACACCGGTGGTCCGTGGGAGATCCGCATCGCCGGCGACGCCGACGTCAACGATCCGAACGCGATCGGACCGCCGGATCTCGATGTGTGGACGCGATTCGTCGGCGCGCCCGACGATCCGTCGATCGGGCAGGCGTTGCTCGCGTATGCGACCGACGGATTCCTCATCGGCACCGCGATGCGACCGCACGCGGGGGTAGGGCAGGCGCAGGCGCACGTCACGTTGTCGACGGGCGTCCTCAGCCACACCCTCACGTTTCACGAACCGGTGCACGCAGGGGAGTGGATGCTCCTGGCGCACCACAGCACGCACGCCGGTCACGGTCGCTGCTACGGCCGCGCCAACGTGTACCGCGAAGACGGCGCGCTCATCGCGTCCTTCGTCCAGGACGCGATGATCCGCCCGATGCAATCCGGAGCGAAGCTCTGACTCCGGTCACTCGCCCCGGCGGGGGGCCAGGGTGATCGAGGGAACACAGATCGTCGAGCCGCTGCGCAGCACGGCATCGATCCCCGCGACCAGTTCTTCGACGTCCATCAGCGATCCGGCGAGCAGCCCTCGGGCGGTCCAGATCGGGTGCAGCTCGCCGGCGAGGTCCCAGTCCCAGTTGTCGGCGAAACCTGTCGCCGACTCGCCCTGACCGCCGGCGCAGTCGCCGACGATGCAACGCGTGAAGTTCACACCGGTGTGCTCGGCGCGCCAGGCCTCCACCAACTTGTCGAGTGCGGCTTTGCTCACCGCATAGGCGCCGAGCCCGGGCCACGGGTCGGTCAGCGACGCGCTCACGGACGAGAGGTACATGAACGTGCCTTTCGTTGCCGTGAGATGCGGGAGTGCAGCGGTGGTGACCACGGCGGCACCGATGACGTTCGTGTCGAACACCTGCCGCCACGTGTCGGCGTCGGTGTCGACGAGCCGCGCCAGCGGGCCGACAGCCGGCGTGTACACCAGCGCGTCGATGCCCCCCAGCTCTGCCGCGGCCGTGTCGATCGCCGACTGCGACGACGCGGCGTCGGTCACGTCACATTCCAGCGGGATCGCGCCCGAGCCTGCTTCTTCGGCCGCCCGTTCGAGGCGATCGCGTCGACGCGCGAGCAGCGCGACGTGAGCTCCACGTTGCGCGAGCCCGATGCCGATGCAGCGTCCGAGTCCGCTCGACGCCCCCACGACCACCACTCTCACTCTTGTCTCCTTCCGAGAAAGCCTCGCTCGATGATCGCGGCCGCAGCGTCGACCGTGCGGGCGGACGCGTCCCGCAAGCCGAACGTGTCGACGAATGCGAGCAGCACGACCGCATCGGTGTCCGGATCGCCGAAGTCCCGGGGCCGCAGGTAGTGCGCCATCCGCCGCCGCCCCCAGTCCAACACCGATGCGGAGTCCGCCAGCAGTGCGGCGTCCTGCAACGCGGCATCCACCCACACCCGGATCATCGCCGCCTCGTTGACCTGCGCCTGGTTGTACGTCCGCAGCCACTTGCGCAGCGCCGCCCGATCGGCCGCGGCGTCACCGCTGACACCTGGGATCTCGAGGAAGGACCTGGACACCGTGCGCATCGCCTGCGCCGCGAGCAGATGAGCGAGCTCGTCCTTGTTCTTGAAGTACCGGTAGAAGGCGCCGTGCGACACGCCGGCCGCCTCGACGACGTCGTCGACGCGGGTGCCGTGGAAACCGCGAGTCACGAAGACCTCCCGGCCGGCCTCCAGCAGCGCGGCACGCGCCGGGCCGCCGCGATCCTCCGGGTTCTCGATGTCCTCGTTGAACGCGGCAGTCATGACGGGACCGAACGGGACCTTCGGAGAGCGCCGCACGCGGGCGCGGTGCACGTTCACTGCCGCGTTGAGCCCGAAGAGGCTGCGATGCACGACATCCGTGAAGGCGTCGAGGATCACTGGTTGCGGGATCGTGTCGGGAGCGGCGGTGTGGAGGATCGACACGTCATCGAGAGTGCGACCGAGGCACGCGCGCAGCAGATCGATGACCTCGTCGAGATGGCGCGCCGGTAGGTCTGTCTTGGTCACGCGTGTCCGGATGCCTGACAGGTATCGATGAGCGGTGCGCGCCGAGTCCCCGATCAGCGTCGCATCGCTCTCTGCAGCAGCGGGGAAGGCGTTGAAGACCGGTTCGTAACGAGCGTAGATCTCGGCGTAGCGCCCGACCCACGCCCGCATCGTCTCCCATCCCGCGAGGTCGGGCGTCACGGGATCGAGCAGATCGGTGGATGCGTTGAGCTGGCGCGCGACCTGTACCGCGAGGTGCCGGAACACGTCTTCTTTGCTCTCGAAGTACTGGTAGAAGGACACCCGCGAGCACCCAGCGACCTTGGTGATGCTGTCGATGCTGCACTGGTGGTAGCCGACCTCACCGAACACCCGCAGCGCGGCATCGAGGATCCGTTGCTGGGTGCGCTGGCCGCGGACACCGACACGCGGATTGTCCGAGAACGGGGCGCGCCGGAGAACTGCTCCGGTGTCGGTCTCGGTTGCCTCCTCCGTGGGCTTATCCGTCCGCGCGCACCTTGTTCTTCACGGCGTTGACGATCGGCGGCGCCTCCTTCCAGTTGGGGACGCCGTCCTCCTCCAACGCGATCGGGTAGCGATTGTCGTGTGTCTGGGCCCAGTGCGAGTGGTTGAGCTCGTGCAGGGTGAAGCAGGCGTTGAGCGCGTTGTAGAAGCCCATGTTGTCGACGCTCTGGTTGACGGACTCCTTGATCAACAGTGCGGTCATGGTCGGGAGCGCGGCGATGCGACGGGCGAAGTCGATGGTCCGATCCTGGAGCTCGTCCGGCGGGAAGATCTTGCTGATCATGCCGAGCCGATGGGCTTCGTCGGCGTCGAGGGCGTCGCCCGTCAGCAGCAGCTCCTTCGCCTTGCGCGGTCCGAACTCCCACGGGTGGGCGAAGTACTCGACCCCGCACATCCCGAGCCGAGCGCCGACCACGTCAGCAAAGCGTGTGTTGTCGTCGCACACGATCAGATCGCAGGCCCACAACAGCATGAGCCCCGCGGCGTACACGTCACCGTGCGCCTGACCGATCGTGATCTTGCGCAGGTTGCGCCAGCGCCGCGTGTTGTCGAAGAAGTAGTGCCACTCCTGCAGCATCAGGTTCTCCGCACCCTGGCGAGTCGCGCCGTTGATCTTGCGCGTGGGGTGGGTGGCGTACTCCTCCATCGCCTGCTTCGACCCCATGTCGTGACCGGACGAGAACATCGGCCCGACGCCGCCGAGGATCACGACGCGCACCTCGTCGTCCGCTTCCGCACGCAGGAACGCCTCGTTCAGCTCGACGAGCATCCCGCGGTTCTGCGCGTTGCGCGCTTCGACCCGGTTGAGCATGATCCGCACGATCCGCGGGTCGTCCTCCACGGGCTCGTAGAGGACGTACTGGTACTCGGACACGGGCCACTCCTCGGGTGCTACCGTTCAGGTGACACGGATGTTAGTTGAGGATTCCGTGGCAAGGGGGAGCCGTGCAGATCGACGACATGGTGCTCGTGAGCGTCGACGACCACGTGGTCGAGCCGCCGGACCTGTTCGCGGGACGGGTGCCGGCGAAGTACGAGGATCAAGCGCCGCAGTTCATCACGCGTCCTGACGGCACGAACGCGTGGGTGTTCGAAGGCCAGGAGGCGACGAACGTCGCGCTCAATGCCGTCGCTGGACGCCCGCCGGAGGAGTACGGCATGGAGCCGACGTCCTTCGCAGAACTGCGTGCCGGCTGCTTCGACATCGACGAGCGCGTGAAGGACATGGATGCGAACGGCGTCCTCGGCTCGCTGTGCTTCCCGTCCTTCCCGCAGTTCTGTGGTCAGTACTTCGCTCGTGCGGAGGACAAGGACCTCGCGCTGGCCATGATCCAGGCCTACAACGACTGGCACATCGAGACGTGGTGTGGCACGCACCCCGGCCGCTTCATCCCCTGTGTGTTGCCGATCATGTGGGACGCGCAGGCGCTGGCCGACGAGGTTCGCCGCACGGCTCGGAAGGGCGCGCACGCCGTGACGTTCTCCGAGAACCCGTCGAAGCTCGGCTACCCGAGCTTCCACTCGGATTCGTGGGATCCCTTCTGGCAGGCGTGCAGTGACGAGAACGTCGTGGTCTGTCTGCACATCGGCTCGTCCTCGCAGTTGGTGATCACTGCGCCGGACGCGCCGATCGACTGCCTGATCACGCTCACGCCGATGAACATCGTGCAGGCCGCAGCCGATCTCGTGTGGTCGCCCGTGTTGCGGAAGTTCCCCGACCTGAAGATCGCGCTCTCCGAAGGCGGCATCGGCTGGATCCCGTACTTCCTCGAGCGCGTTGACTACAACTACCGCCGCCATCACGCGTGGACGGGTCAGGACTTCGGCGACCGCCTGCCGAGCGAGGTGTTCAACGACCACGTCCTCACGTGCTTCATCGACGACAAGTTCGGCGTCGCCAGCCGCGACTTCCTCAACATGGACCATGTGATGTGGGAGTGCGACTACCCGCACTCGGATTCGACCTGGCCGTTCGCACCGGAAGAGCTCGTGACGCACTTCGACGGCGTGAGCGACGCGGACATCGACCGCATGACGCACCTCAACGCGATGAAGCACTTCAGCTACGAGCCGTTCGGTGCTCTCGGCGGCAAGCAGAACTGCACTGTCGGTGCCCTGCGCGAGAGCGCTCGCGGTCACGACGTGTCGATCCGGTCGACGAACGCGACCAAGGTCGGGCAGCACAAGGCGCTCGCGACGGACCTGAGCGTGCCGAGCGCTCGCTGACGTAGAAGGCCCCACTCACCAGCCGATACCTTCGACGCATGTCCGACTACGAGATCCCCGCAGCCGAACCCACCGAGGTCGACGAGAAGAAGTGGCTCGAGTGGAAGGACCTGATGGAACGGGCGATCCTGCGGGCACATCCGCTCGAGGAGTTCGGGAAGGTCCACCGCTGCGACAACTGCCTCTACTACCTCGACCCCGATGCCGAGCTGTCGTACTGCTGGCACCCCACGCTGCGGATCCTCGTAGGTGGCGACTGGTGGTGCCAGTGGTGGGAGGAGATCCCGGAGAGCTGAGCTCGCGGCCGGGCGGCACCGCTACGTTGCGCTGATGCGTTTCGGACTCGATGTGGCGCAGCAGCGCATGCCGTGGGACGAGGTCGTCAGTCGCGCGCAGTTCGCCGAGGAGCTCGGCTTCGACGGCGTGTGGGGCTTCGATCACTTCCAACCGATGTACGGCGACGGTCCCGGCGAGGCGTTCGAAGCGATGACCGCGCTCGCCGCACTTGCGGGCGCGACATCCCGCATCCGGCTCGGCGTGTTGGTTGCCGGCGTCACGTACCGGCACCCGTCCGTGTTCGCCGCGCAGGCGATGACGATCGACCACGCGTCCCACGGGCGACTGGAGCTGTCGCTCGGAGCGGCGTGGTTCGACAAGGAGCACAACGAGCTCGGCATCCCGTTCCCTTCGACCGGTGCGCGCTTCGACCTCCTCGAAGACGCGTTGGAGATCGTGACCCGGCTGTTCACTGGCGAGGTCGTGTCGTACGAGGGCAAGGCGGTCTCGCTGCACGATGCGCAGCTTCGGCCCGTACCCGTGCAGCGACCGCACCCTCCGATCTGGATCGGTGGGAACGGACCCAACCGAACGCTTCCTCTCGTCGCGCGTTACGCCGACGTGTGGCATGCGTGGGGGACACCGAACTCGCTTCGCGAGGCCAACGAGCGCGTCGATCAGCTGGCGACCGACGCGGGGCGCGATCCCGCCTCGATCATGAGGGCGAACTCCTTGTCGCTCGATGATCTCGACACCGCGCGGAAGCACGCAGGCAAGTGGCGCGACGCGGGCTATGGCTACCTGGTGTGCGGCTGGCCCGATGCGGGGCGAGCGCAGGTGGAGCGCTTCGCCCGCGACGTGATGCCCGAGTTCACCTGAGTTCTCCTGAGCTTCGAGTTGCTCGTCGTGCCCCCGCCCGAGCTCGGTCGTTGGCAGCCGCTCACGGTCCAGGAGATCGTCGAGATCTTCTCCCCGGCACCGTTTCGTTGGTGGGTCAGCGGCGGGTGGGCGCTCGAGCTCCACTTCGGACGCACGTGGCGGGCCCACGAGGACATCGACGTGGGCGTCGTACGCGCCGAGCTCGATGCGGTCTACGGGCACCTGTCCGGTTGGGATCTCCACGTCGCGGCCGCCGGTCGCCTGCGGCCATGGCACGGTCAGCCGCTCAGTTCCGACGCGCAGCAGAACAACGTGTGGTGCCGCGCCGCTCCGGACGGACCGTGGCTGCTCGACATGACGATCGGCGAAGGATCCGATCGCGGCTGGGTCTACCGGCGGGATCCGTCGTTCCAGTTGCCATGGCGGGTCGCGGTGCGCGAGACGAGTGACGGTGTCCCGTACCTCGCGCCGGATCTGCAGCTCCTGTTCAAGAGCAAGACGCCGCGACCGAAGGACGATGTCGACGCGGCGGAGGTCATCCCGGAGCTGGACGAGCAGGAGCGGGCGCGGCTGATCGAACATCTCGATCCCGACCATCCCTGGCGTCGGTTCTTCGACGAAGGTCCGTAGATGCTGCGAGGTGAGCGGGTGACCCTGCGCCTGGTCGAGCCGACCGATCTCGACGCGTTCATCGCGTTGTTCACGGCGCGGGACATGGAGCGCTATTGGCCGGGTGAGGACCGCGAGAAGCTCGCACGCGAACACGTGTGGCCCGAGGACGACGCCGCGACGGTCTATGCGGTCATCCTCGACGGTGTCACGGTCGGGCTGATCCAGTCATGGGAGGAGAGAGAGCCGGACTACCGGCATGCGGGCATCGACATCGCCCTTCATCCGGATTGGCACGGGCAAGGCCTCGGTACCGATGCCGTTCGGACGCTCGCGCGTCACCTGTTCGACGACGTCGGTCATCATCGCGTGACGATCGATCCGGCCGCCGACAACCACCGCGCGATCCGCTGCTACGAGAAGGTCGGCTTTCGTCCCGTAGGCGTCATGCGCCAGTACGAACGCGGCCACGACGGCACCTTCCACGACGGCTTGTTGATGGATCTGTTGCCGGGTGACCTCATCGACCCGGGCGGCCGGCGAGGCTGAGAACCGTCGTCACCTCGGGCGTTCGTCGGGCCACGCCTTCATCAGCGTCTCGAGGACCACGTCCGCGGCGGCGAACGCACCGAGATGGCTCTCCTCTCGACGGACCTCGAACTCGCAGGCCGGGAGCAGCTCGCGTGAGTGCTCGGCGTGTGCGAGCGGAACGATGTTGTCGGGGTCGCCGTGCCACCAGAAGACCGGCACCTCGATGTCGGTGAGGTTGAAGCCCCACGGCCGCCGTCGTCGGCCTCTCGGGCGGAGGCCCGTACGCGCGGTGCTCAGGGTTCGTCGCGTCTCATGTCGCGCCTGTGCTGGTCGATCGACGTGATTCGACAGCGACGATGTCGGGCCAGCATTAGGGCGACGGCATCCACGGCGTGCAGCCACTTGTGGCGAACCCGACGTCGGATCCCGAGATCGTCACGATTTGCGACGAGGATGAGATCCCGTTCCCGAGGATGTCGTTGAAGGTGCCACTGAATCCGCTCAACCTCTCGAAGTAACACGACCCGCCGGATTCGGCGGGACTGGCCGAGTATGTGCCTGGTGCGACCTCCAAGTTGACCTGCCACATGCCCGACGGAATCGGATCGGAGGGTGACTTCAGTGCCTTCAGGTCGTTCGACCAGTAGCCGCACCGGTCGCTCTTGAACCCCGCGTCGCTCGGGTCGATGGTCACAATCTCCGGGCCGCCATCGCGAATGTCGTTGGCGATGACGTCGTTGAACGAGCCCGAGAATCCGGACTCGCGCTCCCAGTAGCAGCCTTGTGCTGTGTTGGGTGCCCGGTAGGTTCCGGCCGGTATCTGGCTTCCAACGTGGTATTGCCCGTCGCGGAACCAGATGAACGGCGACCGGCTGTTGGTGATGCCGTAGTCGACCAGAACCTGCACGCTGACCGCGAGCACGTCAGCGAGGAGTCCTCGCGCCGTTTGGTCCCCCGCGCCGCTTGCGTACTGCGAACCGCTGATGTCGGTGGCGCTCGGGTTTATGAGGCCCGCGTTCTTGGCAGCGTCGTAGTTCGCCTGCGTGGAACCTTGGTCTTGCGCGTTCGGCGCCTGGGGTTTTGCGGCGTGCATGTATTGGAACGTGCGGACGATGAGCGTTGCCGCCTGCGCGACGCTCAGGGGGTCGTTGGGGTGGAAGAGTCCGTCCGGGTAGCCGGCGATGATTCCCGCCCCGGCGAGCCGCTCGATCTCGTCGCGGACTTGCGTGTTCGACATGTTGTCGGTATCGGGGAACGAACGGTGTTGGTCCATTCCGACACCTGCGAGGTTGACGAATCGGGCGAGGAGGCTCGACACCTGAGATCGAATCAGCAGGTCGTCTTCACCGAATGTGCCATCGTTCTTGCCGAGAGCAATGCCGTACATCTTCAGGCAGTCAGCGGCTAAGCCAGCGTCGGCGAACGCGCCCGATGCCTCACTTGCGCCATCGCACGCAGGGTCGTACGAGTCCGCGGCGCGCGCTGACGCTGCACCCACAACAACGGCGCTCACCGCGAGACACAACGCCGCAACGGCCGCGAGTGGACGACGGATGGCAGGTCCCATCTTCCCGCTTCTCCTTCTCCGCCCGTGCCCGGCGCACGATACGCGCGATCCTGCACTGACGACCGGTTCCTTCAGTTTCTCCAGCGGCGTGGGCTAGCCGGTGTCGTCTTCGGGTGGTGGTTTGTTCGTTCGCTCTCGGGCGCGGTTGTGCATGGGGCACATGCATCGCCCATTGTCTTGGGTGGTGAG
>DASUCS010000091.1:0-10652 GCA_036275935.1 Acidimicrobiales bacterium | reverse complement strand
ACGTTCCCGTGCCCACCCCTGAGCACGCGAAACGCCTCCCCCGAACGCCGATCCACTTCGAGCCCGAGGACCGCGCACCAGAACTCCGTCATCCGGTCGATGTCTGCACAGTTGATCACCATGCTCCAGTGCGGGGAGCGGTCACCCATCGCGAAAGCATCGCGCTGCGGCGAACTCCCGACGGCATCGAGACGCACCAAGGTCGCCGGCGCCCTTCGAGAGGCGGGCGCCTGCACGTGCGCCGATACCACTGCGATTGCCGCGCAGGTTGGGAGGCATGATCTCCTCTGTGGCGACCGTCGATGCCGAGGACGACGCGATCGACCGTTGGGTCGTGTGCTGGTACGCGTTCGATCCCGAGCGACGGGAGCGACGACATCGAGTGATGGGCGCGTTCGACAACGAGTTGGAGATGCTCGGGATGTTCGGAGAGCTGACGGACGAGTTGAACGAGCGGAAGGCTGCTGGAACAGCGGAGACGGCCGAGCACATCACGGGCCGGCACCTCGGCGCCGGCTACCGGGCGGCGCAAGAGGCCCGGCGGCTCGAATGGAAACGGACGCTGCGTCGTACCCGTCACGGCGAGCTGCAGTAGAGAGCCGATCCTGCGCAGGATGCTTGCCCGAGGCAGAATCGCGTCGCTGACTGGGGAGGCAACTGTGGATCGAGGCAGGCTTGGCGTCGTCACCGGCGCGTTGCTGGCGATTGAAGGCGTGGTGCTCGGCGGACTGGCGTCGGCTGGATGGGTTTCCGGAGCGTTGACTGGGACGGTGATGGGAGTCACTGCGCTCGGCAGTGGGTTGGCCGCAGCGATCGGCGGGCGCCACGCAGCTGCGAGTTGACCGCGCGCTGATCCACGCAGTCGACATCCCGAACTCGCCGAGAACGCGACTCGGAACAAGCAGACGCGGTGGGCGGGAGCTGAGCCGCGTAGGTCCCGTATGTTTCGATGCATGACCGTGGACAGGGCCTGACCGGAGGCTCACAATGTCGCGATGGCGGACGGATCGTGGGCCTTTGCAAGACGAGTGATCGTCGAGGACGTCCGACGTGACGACTCGTTCATGCGCGTGACGTGGCATGACGACGCCGGCGTGTTCGTCGTCAGCCATTGGGACGGCGAGGTCTGCCGCGCGGCAACTCGGGTGCCGGTCGCCGCTGTGCCTGATCTCGTCAACCTCTTCGTGCGGGGTCTGGCCGAATCGGCCGGCGCTCCCACGACGGCCGTGACCGCGTCGCCGCGCCCCTCGTTGGTCGGTCGGCTCCGCAAGCTGCTCACGCACGGCCTGCACCGGGCGGCGTAGCCGCGTCCGAATCCGTGCCCGCGAGGTGGCCTCGACGTCTCTTGGCGGCTGCCGTCGCGCTGGTTGGGCTCCTCACTGTGCTCAAACCGTTTGATGCGGACATCACCGCCCCGACCCCCAACGGCAGCGAGATCCATGCCGTGAGTCATTGCGGTGTGCCGATCCGCGCGGCGTTCACCGATACCTCCGATGGAGGCATCTGGTTCGCGTACGCGCCGGGGACCGCGATCTACGGGAGTCACGGCATTGGTTGCCGAGAACCGGCACAGCGACGCACGGCCCTTGGCGGTACGGCGATTCTCGTCGCAGTTGTACTAGTGGTCGTCAGTCTGCGCTCGCGGTTCAGGACGCCGGCGGCGGCAGTTGTTCCCTAGCACGGCACCAGTTCACGCCCGTTTCCTATCGGCGCGCCCTGGCTGTCTCGGCGCTCGCGGGCCTAACGTGGTGCAACACCTGAGGTCGGCCACTCCGTTTGACAGAGCGCCCTGACTGGCTTCCCCGAGTGAGCGGAGCGAGTCGTGATGGGCGAGGCCTCGAGTCCTCAGCAAGGTGACGAGCGGTCCACGACGGCGAAGCTCATGCGCGAACGCGTGAACGCGCTCGACCTCGAGGTGGCCCATGTCAACCGGTGATGCAGGTGCCATGTGGCGAGAAGGAGACGTCCGCATCCTCGACGACTCGGCGGTGACCGAGAGGCCCTACCGGATCGGTGAGGAATTCTGGTTGTACGACGATGGCGTGAGCGTGAAGTTCAAGGTCACCGAGATCGTCGAGCACGAGGGACGCCGGATCACCTACGGCGTGCCGGCGGAGCTGCTGACCGGGGGCTAGCTGTGACGAGCAGGGACGCTGTCCTGCTCGTGTCACCTAGGGATCGTGGTTCTCGTCCTGACGGTCGTACATCTCGGCCAGGCGTTCGTGCATCCTGGCCACCTCGTCGTGCTCGCGAGCTGACGTCTCGTGGGCGGTCCGCTCGAGCGCTGCGTGCTCCGCTGCTGCAGCCGCGTGGTCCGCATCGGCTTGTGCTCGTTCGTGGGCCGCGATCTCCCGTTGGCGGTCCCCGCGTTCGCTCATCGCCTGACCCCTCCCGAAACGTGGGCGCCCCCGACCTCTGCACATCGCAACCCGTGATTGGAAGGCTCCGCCGGAGGGCTCTTTGTTTCTCTGGTTCGGCAACGAGGCGGCGTCGTCCTGCAGCGTCCGCGTCGGTGATCCTGCCGAACTTCGGTCAGACTGCGGCCGTGGTGAGCATTCTCCTGTCGGTGACGTTTGCATGTGGTGTCGTCATCGCGGTCGCCCACGTCGTGAACCATCGATTCGTTGCCCCGGTCTACGACGTGGCCGCGAATCTCGTGGCGTTCGCATCTGCCTTCGCCGCCTCCGTCCTGCTCGGGCACGCCGTCCCCGCGGTCCTGTCCGCCGGCGCATTCGTGTGTTGGCTCGTCCTCGCACGGCGCACGGTCCTCGATGGTCGCGAACGGCGCGCGATGCGAAACCGGCCCGCGCACAGCCGCGGGTAGGTGCCGACGGGCGTTCAGAGCGAACGCGCATCCCCGGGTTCCGAGGTGCTCACCGTCATGCCGCGCACGAGCCCCTCGGCGTCGAACGTGTAACGGTGGTACACGACGTGAGCGGGGACGATGACCGCACCAGCGTGATCGGTCACGCGTTGATTGACGACGGCGACGACGTCCTGTCCCGCGGACATGAAGCGCTCCGGCTCCACCACCGGATGGGCCACCTCGAACTGCGCCTGCCAATAGGAACGGATGGCGTCCTTGTCCCGCAACACGGAGGAGTTCGCGACATCAGGCCATTGAACGTCGACTGCCATCAGCGCGAGGAGTTCGTCGACCCGCCGATCGTTGAACAGCTCGTACGCCCGTCTCAGGACGACGACTCGCTCGTCTTCGGTCACCGCGCCGAACCTACACAGCCGAATCAGGCTTCTCGGGGCGCGCAAACGGCGACCGGTTCACACACGTCCTAGAGTCCGATGCGTCCCGCCGAACTCGGGAGGAACCGTGCACGAATCCACATCGACACGAGCACGTGTGCGTCGAAGCACCGGACTGCTTGTCGTGCTGCTGCTGCTGTTGACCGCGTGCAGCAGCAGCAAGAAGTCCGGGAGCGGAAGCGGTGCCTCGACGGGATCGAGCAGCGACAGCACGAAACCCGTCGCGGGCGGGAGCATCGTGTACGCCCAAGATGCCGAGGACGCGGGTGGGCTGTGCCTCCCTGAAGCGCAGCTCGACGCCGCGGGCATCAACTACGCCCGCACGATCTACGACACGCTGACGGTCCCGAACTCGAACGGTGGGTTCACGCCGTTCCTTGCGCAGTCGGTCACGAAGAACGCCGACGCGACCGTGTGGACGATCGTCCTACGACAGGGCGTGAAGTTCCATGACGGTACGACGCTGACCGCGACAGTGGTGAAGAACAACCTCGACGCGTACCGAGGTGCGTATCCGACACGCAAACCAGTGCTGTTCGGACTGGTGTTCGGGCCGTTCGTGAAGGACGTCGCGGCCGACGACGCCAGCAACACCGTGACCGTGACGGTCGACGGAGATCCGAACACCCCGGGCAACCAGGGATGGTCAGCCTTCGATTCGTACCTGTTCTCGAGCGGACGGCTCGGCATCATGGCGCAAGCGCAGCTCGACGACGTGTCCGGATGTGCCAAGAACCTGATCGGAACCGGGCCGTTCAAGCTCAAGGAGTGGGTCGTCAACGACCACTTCACGGCTGTGAAGAACCCTGACTACTGGGGCACCGACCCCGGCAACGGCAACGCGAAGCTGCCATACCTCGACTCGATCACGTTCAAGCCGGTGCCCGATGGCCAGCAGCGGCTCAACGGTCTGCAAGCCGGTCAGTTCCAGGTGATCTACTCGGCCAGCAGCGCCGACCAGGAGCAGATGCGAGCCGCCGCGCAGCAGGGCTCGATCACCTTGATCGAAGCGACCAAGTACACGACGACGGCTCACCTCATGTTGTGCTCGGCCCCGCCGACCGACAAGGTGTGCCCCGGTAGCCCGTTCTCGAACGCTCACGCCCGTGCCGCGGTGGCGTACGCGCTCGATCGTCAGACGCTCAATCACGTGCGAGAGAAGGACATCCCTCAGATCGCGAGCGGACCGTTCCCTCCGGGATCGGACGGCTACCTCCAGGACACTGGCTTCCCGCAGTTCGATCTGCAGAAGGCGAAGGACGAGGTCGCCGCGTACAAGGCCGACACGGGCAAGGACCTCGAGTTCACCTACGGCGACATCCCGGACCCACAGAGTGTCCAGACCCAGGAGTTCATCAAGGGCATGCTCGAGGCGGCGGGCATGAAGGTGCACACGTACACCGTCGAGCAGACGCAGTACATCAACGTGGCCGTGTCCAGGAACTTCCAGATGTACGGCTGGAACAACTTCGGTGGAAGCGACCCCGACGGCCTGTACGTGTGGTGGCACTGCAGCAACGCGCCACCCGCCGCGTGCGACAACCTCGTGAACTTCGGCGGCTTCAACGATGCCCAGATCAACAGCGATCTCGAGAAGGGCCGAGTCGAAACCGACCCCAAGAAGCGAACCGCGTTCTACGAAGATCTGAACCGACAGTTCGCGAAGCAGCTCTACGACATCTGGACGAGCTGGTCGGTGTGGGCGGTCGCCAGCTCGCCGAAGGTGCACGGCCAGATCGGCACCCAACTGCCTGACGGGACCAAACCGGACCCGAACATCGTCGGTTTCCCGACCAGCGGTCTCTTCGTCACCCCGTAGACGTACAGCGGACTCCAGGTCGTCGGCGAACGGTGGCTACAGCGCGGCGCCAAACCGCGCGTGCACTGTCTCGGGCGGCGCGTCGTCCGGTGACCACGGGCTGATCACCCACTCGTAGCCTGCGTCCTTCGCCGCACCGAGCAACTCGGGAACGCGTGCGGCCGGATCGCCCTCGAGCGTGATGATCGTGCAGCCGACCCATTCGTGCGCTCTCGCCATTCGCGCAAGTGTCACGGCGGAGTCCCGCGCTGGCGTCAGGTCGGGAACAGCGATGACGCCAGGGAGCAGGAGCCGCAGATCGACGAAGCGTCCGACGATCGGCACACGACGCACGGATACCGGCTTCGGGTGCGGACCGGGCTCCGTCGCCAACCTCCACGTCCGCCTCTCGTCGCCACGAGTCAGGCCCGCCGCCTCGAGGTGGGCCGCGTGCCACGGCGGGTGCCATGAGCGGCCGGTGGTGCCGTCGACGTCGAACCCGTCCACCAGGACGCCGGGCTCGTCCTCTGGCGGGAAGGCGACCGGGCCGGTCATCGCAGCGCAGCCCTGCTCTCGCAGCCACTCGGCCGCCCGCTGCACCAGGGCGACGCCGACCTCCGGGTCGTCCACGACGTCGAAGAACCCGAACCATCCGTTGGGATCACCGGAGCGGGCGACGTGTGCACAGATGCGCCCGGCGACGGCTCCATCTCGTCGAGCCACGAAGAACTCGCCGTCACCCTCGTCGAAGTAGGGGTGGTGCGGATCCAGCCGGCCGCGCTCGTACGCCACCAGGGGCGGCGACCAACGAGGCTCGTCTCGGTAGGCCAGATACGGGAACTCGACGAAGCGCTTGTAGGCGGCGCGGCCCTTCACCTGTTCGACGGTGACGACGGCCACCGCTGGTGTTTATCCGAAGCCGAGATATCGTCCCCGCCCAATGGTTGACCGCGACCTGCTCGACCTTCCGCAGGACGAGCTGATGGCGACGGCTCGGGCGATCCGGGACGCCACCTACGGCACCCGCGTGACCTACTCGCCGAAGGTGTTCATCCCGCTGACGATGCTGTGCCGCGACAAGTGCGGTTACTGCACGTTCGCCCAACCGCCCGCTCGGTTGGAGTCGCCGTATCTGTCGCCCGAGGAGGTGCTGCGCATCGCTCGCCGAGGCGCCGGCGCCGGCTGCCACGAGGCCTTGTTCACGCTCGGCGAACGTCCAGAGGAGCGCTACCCCGCGGCGCGCGAGTGGCTCGACGCCAACGGCTACACGTCGACCGTCGACTACCTCGTGCAGATGTGCGCGCTGGTACGCGACGAAACCGGCCTGCTGCCCCACGCCAACGCCGGCGCGATGTTCCGCGACGAGCTCGCGGCGCTGCGTCCGGTGAGCGCGAGCCAAGGGATGATGATCGAGACGCTCCGCGACGACCTCGACTGCCACCGCGGGTCGCCCGACAAGGTTCCGGCGCGCCGGCTCGCCACGCTCGAGCTCGCCGGCGAACTTGCGATCCCGTTCACCACGGGCATCCTCGTCGGCATCGGCGAGAACCGCGCCGACCGCGTCGCCGCGCTGCACGCCATCGCCGAGGCTCACAGCCGACACGGACACATCCAGGAAGTCATCGTGCAGAACTTCCTTCCGAAGCCGGGCACCGCGATGCATCAGGCTCCCGCGTGTCCCCAGGACGAGTACCTGGACGCGATCGCGTTGGCGCGATGCATCCTGCCTCCGGAGATCCACCTGCAGGCGCCACCGAATCTGTCCGACGACTTCGGCGTGCTGCTCGATGCCGGCATCGACGACTGGGGCGGGGTCTCTCCCATCACCGCGGACCACGTGAATCCCGAGCGGCCCTGGCCGGCGCTCGACATCCTTCGTGACGCGACTGAAGCCCGCGGCTTCGCGCTTGCGCCGCGCTTGACCATCTATCCCGAATTCGCGGTCGACGCCGATCGTTGGTTGGACGAGGCGATGCGCTTCCCAGTGCTCGACCGCAGCGACGCAGAGGGACTCGGCCGCGACGATCCCGGTGCCGTGTTCCCCCAGACCGTCGGCGAAGTCCGAAACGTCGGCGATGGCGCGGAGGTCGTGCTCGTCGGCCGGCGCTCGACCCAGTGGTACTCGGGTGCCGACATGGCACCGCCCGCGCTGCTGCCCGGGACGCCGTGGGTGTCCGCGGGCAGCGCCGTCGCCGAGGTGCTCGACGGCGTCCGCCTCGGACAGGAGCCGGGCATCGACGAGTTGGTCACGCTGTTCGGCGCTCGCGGGCGCGAAGTCGCGGCGGTCGCCCAGTTGGCGGACGAGTTGCGCGCCGCCACGGTCGGCGATGTCGTCACCTACGTACGCAACCGCAACATCAACTACACGAACGTGTGCACGTTCAAGTGCCGGTTCTGCGGGTTCTCCAAGGGTCCGCTCTCCCTGAACCTGCGCGGCAACCCCTATCTGCTCACGCTCGACGACATCGCCGGTCGCGTGCGCGAAGCGTGGGAGATCGGCGCGACCGAAGTGTGCCTGCAGGGCGGGATCCATCCGGACTTCGACGGCGACTACTACATCGACGTCGCGCGAGCCGTGAAGGCAGCCGCGCCCGACATCCACGTGCACGGGTTCACTGCGCTCGAGGTCACCGAAGGCGCGCGCCGGTTGAGTGAGCCACTGGACACCTACCTGCGACGGCTGATGGATGCCGGGCTGCGGTCGCTCCCTGGAACTGCGGCGGAGATCCTCGACGACGAGGTCCGCGAGATCCTGTGCCCGGACAAGATCAACACCGAGGAGTGGCTCGAGTGTCATCGTGTGGCGCACTCCGTCGGCCTGCGCTCGAACGTCACGATCATGTTCGGTTCCGTCGAGCACCCGATCTCGTGGGCGCGGCACCTGGTGCGAACCCGTGACCTCCAGAAGGAGACGGGAGGCTTCACCGAGTTCGTCGGCCTGCCGTTCGTGCACATGGCCGCGCCGATCTACCTGCAACATCGCGCCCGCCGAGGGCCGACGTGGCGTGAAGCGATCCTCATGCACGCCGTGGGGCGCATCGCCTACCACGGGCTCATCGACAACATCCAGGCCTCGTGGGTGAAGCTCGGCGTGCACGGTGCCCAGCAGTTGCTGCGAGCCGGCGTCAACGATCTCGGCGGCACGCTGATGAACGAGAACATCTCGCGTGCGGCCGGCGCGGCGCACGGCCAAGGCATCGACGAGGACGACTTCCGCGCGATCGTCGAGCCGATCGGCCGCACGCTCGAGCAACGCACCACGCTCTACGGACGGGTGGCGGGGGTATGAGTTCGCATCCACGCGAGGAGGTCGAGGCCGTCGTCGCCGACTACGTCGAGCTGCGCCGACAGATCGACGCCGGCAACGGGAAGTGGAGTGACCTCGCCCGCTTCTTCACCGACGACATCGTCTACATCGATCCCGCGCACGGTCGGGTCGAGGGGCTCGCCACCGTGACCGAGTGGCTCGATGCGGGGATGGTCGGCTTCGAGGACTGGTCGTTCCCGATCGACTTCACCGCGGTCGACGGCGACAACGTCGCGGTGAAGTGGCGGCAGGTGTTCCCGAACGGCAAGGAGCAGTCAGGCTGGACCCGCCTCGTCTACGCCGGCGGCGGCAAGTTCAAGTACGACGAGGACATCCTCAACATGGCACACGTCCTCGAAGACATGCGTACGTTGCACTGGCGCCCGGCCGACGGCTTCCTCCCGCCGCCGTCGGAACCCAATCGAGATTTCTCAGTCCCCTGAGCCCATCGCGTTCTTCACCGCTTCGAGCAAACGGTCGGGCTCGAACGGCTTCGTGAGGAAATGCTCGTAGTCCTTCCACTCCCCCGGCGCGTCCTGGCGCGCCGACAGGTGGGCGGTGAAGATCACCACCGGCGGGTGCGCATGCGATGCATCGCGCAGGCGGCGCAGTGTCTCCCAACCGTCGATGCCCTTCATGCGCACGTCGAGCAGCACCGCATCGGGCGCCGGGACACCATCGAGCAACGTCAACGCCGCCTCGCCGGAGCTCGCTTCGACGACGTCGAAGCCCGCCGAGGTGAGCACGAGCCGGGCGACCAGGCGCACGTCGGGCTCGTCGTCGACCACGAGCACCGTCGGCATCGACCCCACAGTACCGACCGGTAGCGTCGTCCTCGATGACCGACGACCGCGAACGACGTGTGTGCTCGCGGTGCGGGATGTTCGCCGACGACGACAGCGAGTTGCCGGCGGGTTGGTCGCTGGAAACGGACGCTCGGGGTGTGCGTCTGCTCTGTCTCGCGTGCACACGCGCGAACGTGCGCTCGATCGAGGCCAAGCTCCCCGAAGAGTGGTGGGAATGACGCCTCGCGCTCGCGCCCCGCGCACTGGCGACGCCGATGTCGATCAGGAGCTGCGCGATCTCCTCGACGAGCTCGGTGTCGAGGAAGACCGCGACGTGTTGTTCGAAGTGCTGGTCTCAGCGGTGCGCCTCGCGCAGGATCACGCCGACCGTCTCGACCTCAAGATCACCAGCGCGACCCTCAAGGAGATGCGGGCCGCGTTCCGCGCGTTCGCGCCGTACCGGAACGTGCCGAAGGTGACGATCTTCGGTTCGGCCCGCACGCTGCCGACGGACACCTCCTACGGGCAGGCACGCGACTTCGCCGAGCACATGGCCCGTCAGGGTTGGATGGTCGTGACGGGGGCGGGCCCCGGCATCATGGCCGCGGGCCTCGAGGGTGCGGGCCGCGAGCATGCGTTCGGCGTCAACATCCGCTTGCCGTTCGAACAGAGCGCCAACCCGTTCATCGCCGGCGACGAGAAGCTCATCTCGATGAAGTACTTCTTCACCCGCAAGCTCATGCTCATGAAGGAGTCGCTCGGCTTCGTCTCCCTCCCCGGCGGGTTCGGCACGCTCGACGAGACGATGGAGCTGCTCACCCTCGTGCAGACCGGCAAGGCGAACCCTGCGCCGATCGTGCTGCTCGATGAGCCGGGCGGCGACTTCTGGTCGACGTTCGTCACCTATCTGACGACGGAAGTTGCGACGCGAGGGTTGATCGACGACGACGATCTCGATCTCCTGCTGCGCACCGAGGACGTGCACGCTGCCGCCGAAGAGGTCACCGGCTTCTACCGGAACTACCAGTCGCTGCGGTGGGTGGGTGACCAGCTCGTGCTGCGCATGCACCACGCGCCGCCGGACGACGAGCTCCCTGCCCTCAACGAACGATTCGGTTGGATCGCGCTCGACGGCAAGATCGAACGGACTGACCCGTTCCCGGCCGAGGTGCGCGACAACGATCATCTCGACTTGCAGCGGTTGGTGTTGCGCTACTCCGGCTTCGCGGCGGGCGGCCTCCGTCGTCTCATCGACACACTCAACGCGTCAGCCGTCGAGTAGACGCGCCGCCTTCTCGACGGCGTTTCGGGCGCGGGTGATGCGCTTCTCCTCGTCCGACTTCGTGGCGCCGGACTCGACCGCCGCGCGCAGCGTGTCCAGCGCGAGATCGGCGAGCTCCTCGGCGATCTGGTCGAGTCGAGCGCGGATGTCTTCTACGTCAGCCATGCAGTGCCTCGTCGATGAGCTCGATCGGGTGGCGCACCGCGACTCCGGCGGCGG
>DASUCS010000090.1:0-6736 GCA_036275935.1 Acidimicrobiales bacterium | reverse complement strand
GCGTCGTGACCCTGCACGTCGAGCAGACCTGTGCATGGGACACGTCCGACCACCTGCTCTTGCTCGTGCAGGAGAAGCTCTTCAACTACCTGACCTTCGTGGCCGACGGTGAGCTCGCCCGCCTTCATCCACAGGCCGCGCAGCGTTGGCGGGTCGAGGTCGATTGTTGGTCCGAGCCCGACGCGCGGATGCGGACCCTGTTCACCGAAGCCGCCGCGCAGTTCCGATCGCTCGGCGGTTCGTTGGACGTGACGGTCAGGCCGCCACCGGCTTCCGATCGCTGAGCGCCAACCGGGCGGTCAACGAGTCGACGATCGCACGCTCCCGCTCCCGTTCCTCGGCCAACGAGCGTGCGTTCTCCACGGCGCCCATCGTGCCGAACGAGCGCAACCACCGCACCAACCAGTCCATGCGCGCACGGTACGAAACCGGTGTGACACCCGACCGTCGGCAGCGTGTCCAGTCGATCACGGGTGAATGAACCCTTCCCTACGCCCAGTACGCTTCGGCGGGGCGAAGGACAGGGAGGGTCTGCATGGCCGATGGCGCTGCTGTACGAACCGTGGCGGAGGTGATGAGCACCGATCCCGTCACGGCAGTGCCATCCGAGACCATCGCCGAAGCGGCGGGGCGCATGGCCGACCACCGCGTCGGCTCGGTGATCGTCGTCGATGGTGAGCGCCCGATCGGCATCCTCACCGAGCGCGACCTCGTGCGCTTCGGTGCGTCCGCCGCGCACAGCGACGGGACCAAGGTGTCCGAGTGGATGACCGAGGACCCGGACTGCATCGCACCCCACGTGTCGGTGCACGAGGCGTTCGACAGCCTCGCCGAACACGGCTATCGCCACATCCCAGTGGTCGACTCCGGTCGGCTGGTGGGCGTCGTGTCGCTGCGCGACCTCATGCGCGTGGCGCAGATCGCACCCGTCGTGCATCCGTCGCTCATCGAAGCGCCCGCGGGGCTGAAGGGCGTCATCGTCGCAGAGACGTCCGTCGGCGACGTGCGCGGCACCGAGGGCTTCTACCACTATCGCCAGTACAACGCCGTCGAGCTCGCGGACAAGAAGCGTCTCGAAGACGTCTGGCACCTGCTGTTCGAAGGACGGCTGCCGTCGAGCGCGGAGCGCGACGCGTTCATCTCCGAGATCCGCCCGCTGCGCACCATCCCCGCACCGGTGCTCGACGTGCTGCCGCAGATCGCCCGTTCGTCGTCATCGGTGATGGAAGGGCTGCGCACCGCGGTGTCGCTGGTGGCAGCCGTCGAAGGGTTCAAGCCGACACTCGACATCGATGCCGCCGAGCGTCGACGTAACGCGCTGCAGATCTGCGCGGTCGTCCCCACGCTCATCATGGCGATGCATCGGTACCGCGAGGGCCAGGAACCGATCGCGCCGCGTGACGACCTCGGTTACGGCGCCAACTACATGTGGATGCTCTCTGGAGATGAGCCTGACGCGGACAAGGCCCGGGCTGTCGAGCAGTACCAGATCACGACGATCGATCACGGTTTCAACGCGTCGACCTTCACCGGTCGAGTGATCGTGTCGACAGGTGCCGACATCGGCGCGGCCGTCGTCGGTGCGATCGGCGCGCTGTCGGGTCCGCTGCACGGCGGCGCCCCGTCGCGTGCCCTCGACCTGCTGGACGCGATCGGGACGCCGGACAACGCTCGCCCCTACCTCGTCGAGCGTGTCACGAAGGGCGAGAAGATCATGGGCTTCGGCCATGCGGTGTACCGCACCGAGGACCCGCGCTCGAACCTGCTGCACGACGTCGCCAAGCGCTTGCAGGCGCAGAAGCTGCCGTTTGCCGAGGAGGTCGAGCGCACCGTGGTCGAGGTGCTGGCCGAGTTGAAGCCGGGGCGCAACCTCTACGCCAACGTCGAGTTCTACGCCGGTGTGGTGATGGAGGAGGCGGGCTTGCCGCGGGACCTGTTCACGCCGACCTTCGCGTCGAGTCGCGTGATCGGTTGGTGCGCCAACATGCTCGAGCAGGCCGCGGACAACCGCATCATTCGTCCGTCGGCCCGCTACGTCGGTCCGCCGCCGCCCGCACCGGTACCCGACGAAGGGTGAGGGTCGAAGTCTTCAGCGGTGACGCGTCGGAGTTGACCGCCGCGCTCGACCTGCTGGTGCCGCAACTGTCCAAGTCGAACCCGCCGCCGTCCGTCGCTGAGGTGAAGGAGATGCTGGCGTCGGACGCGATCACGCAGTTCGTCGCTCGTGACGACCACGGCCGCATCATCGGCGTGTCCACGCTGGCCGTCTTTCCGATCCCGACCGCGCGTCGCGCGTGGATCGAAGACGTCATCGTGGACGAACCGGCCCGCGGTGGTGTCGGCGCAGCTTTGACGAAGGCGATGATCGAACGAGCGCGGTCCCTGGGGTGCAAGACGATCGAGCTCACCTCGCGACCGTCGCGTGAAGCTGCCAACCACCTGTATCTGAAGCTCGGGTTCGAAGTCCGCGAGACGAACGTCTACCGCTACAACCTCTGATCAGCCGGTGGTGCAGCCCCCGGGTGGGTCGTTGTAGCGCTTGTCCGTGCGCCAGTCACCCTGGTCCCACCCGTTCGAGTCGAGTCCGAGATGGGTGAGGACGAGGTGGGTGATGGCCGCGGCGCCGTCGGGACACAGGTGCCACCCGTCGGGCTTGCGCAGGAGATGCCCGTCGATCTCGCGCGGCGTCGTGCCATCCGCGGCCGACAATGCCGGCTTCAGGTCGAGGAAGTCGACCACGCCCGGATACTTCGCGGGCAGACCTTCGTAGATCTGCTCCTGGATGTCCGGTCGCGGCCGGTCGTCAGGGAGGCTGGAGTCGCTGGGCAGCACCGACATCCAGAGGACGTGCGGACTCTGCGCGGTCAGCATCTGCAGCACCGAGTCGACCTTCGCTCGGTACGCGTCGGCTCCGTTGTCGGCGATGAACTCGTTGTCCCACGTCCCGAGGCCGACGATGAAGTAATCGGGCTTGTAGTCCCGGATGGCGTTGGTCCAGGTGTCGAGGACGCCGTCGGGTCGTGTGAGACCTTCACCCGGATAGGCCGTGGAGACGAGTCGGATGCCGGCGTTCGCGAAGCCGGCGACGAACGCGGGCGACATGTCGTACGTCCCGGAGTCGCCGAGAACCAGGACCGTGTGGGGCACGAACGGCGGCGGTGCGGGCTCGGTGGTGACGACCTCGGGCGCCGACGATGCGGTGGACGGCAGCGGCAACGGCGCGGACGCCGTCGTCGCCGACGTCGCGGGTGCGGACGTGTTGGGCACCAAGGTCGAGGTCGACGTCGACGTCGTGGCCGCCCGGAGCTTGGTCGGGACTGCGCTCACCTCGGGGGCGGGAACGTGGTTCACGTCGTAGCTGGCGTACGCGACGGTCTGCGTCGTCGGCAGCATCAGCAACGCGAGGGCAGCGACAGCGATGCCCGCGGGAGCGAGGGGTAGAGCCGGCAGGCGCGGCGCTCGCTGGTACGGACGCTCGATCAGCAGCCATGACGCCGCGGTTGCTGCCGCGATGAGTCCGAGTCGCAACGCGAGCAACGCGACACCGTTGACGTGCGCCGTGCGAGCGGTGACGAGCACGATGATCGGCCAGTGCCACAGGTAGATGCCGTACGACACGCGGCCCACGAGGCGCAGGGGACCTCGGTCGAGCGTGCTCGTGACCGGTCCTCGGTTGGTCACGGCGACCACGACGATCGCCGCGGCAATTGCGAACGCGGCGAACCCGCCTCGGTACAGGATGTCGGGCTGGTGCAGCAGCGCGAACGCTGCGACGACGACGACGAACGCGGGGATGCTCGCGGTTCGCAGGATGCGCTGCGCTCGCTCACCCGTGTACCGGCGAGCGGCGATCACGGCGACGGCACCGATGAGGAACGCCTGGGCGCGCGTGTCGGTCCCGTAGTAGAGGCGCAACGGGTCGACGTGGGGTCGGTACGACGCCGCCATCCACGCGGCCGACGCGACGGCGCCGGCGGCAGCGACGACCATCAACGCCGCTCGCCGTCCCCGGGCGAGCAACAGCACACCCACGACCACGAGTGGCCACACCAGGTAGAACTGCTCCTCGATCGCCAGCGACCACAGGTGGAGCAACGGTGACGGAGCGTTGCTCAACGACGCATAGCTCGTGCCCTCGGCGACCAGCTTCCAGTTCCCCACGTAGAAGAGCGACGCGATGCCCTGGCCGCGGACCGTGCGCTTGAGCTCCGCCGCGCCGCTGATGTTCACCCAGACGGCGACGGCCACGAGCAGGGCCAGCAGCGCCGGCACGAGTCGGCGGAACCGCCGCACCCAGAAGGCGCCGAGGCGCACGGCACCGGCTCGGGCACGCTCGTCGATCAGCAGGCCCGTGATGAGAAAGCCCGACAGGACCATGAAGAGGTCGACGCCGAGGAAGCCCGCCTGCAGATGGTCGGGCCAGAGGTGGTAGGCCACCACCGCGATGACCGCGACCGCCCGCAACCCGTCGAGCCCGCCGATGCGTACGACTGGTTTGTCGTGAATGTCCGGTTCGTGAAGGACGTCGAGTGCCCGCGCAGCGTCATCACGCGAACTCACGAGCATCCGTCCCGAACCCCCTTGCGCACCATGTTGCAGCATGCTGCGGTACTCGCGCTTTTCCTCTTCGTTACAACTTGTGGCGGATGCACCTCTGATGCCGAGCCGTCCGGTCGGTACACCCGCGAGGTGTTCACAAGTGTGACGGTCGATCGTGGTCTCGTCTACCGCTCCGATCCGTCGCGTTTGCTCGATCTCTTCCGGCCTGCGGGCGACCACGAAGCCCGACGGCCCGCGATCGTGTGGGTGCACGGCGGCGGGTTCTCGGCCGGTGACCGAGGCGCGTCGATCGTCCCCTTCCCCGACTCGTTCGCGAGGTCCGGTTATGTCGTCGCGTCGATCGACTACGACACGACCGTCGCCCAGCCCTGCGTGTCGGAGCCGCACCTCCGGCAGGACTGCCGTGACGCGTTCGATTCGGCCGTCGCCGACGGCCAGCAGGCCGTTCGCTGGTTGAAGCGCAACGCGGGGGCGTACGGCATCGATCCGGATCGTGTCGCGATCGCAGGGGAATCAGCGGGAGGCATCACAGCGGCGGGCGTCGGCACTCGATCAACGGACGCGGCGTCGTCGGTGCGCGCGTGGATCTCGATCAGTGGCGGTCTCGACGGTGTCGGCGACGTCGATGCGAAGGATGCCCCTGCGCTCCTGTTCGCCAACACCGACGATCCGTACGTGCCGTTCGCATGGTCGGCGGATGTGGAGTCCGCGCTCCGACGGGCCGGCGTCACCGTGCAGCTGGTGGCGATCGACGGCGTCGGACACGTGCCCGCGGATCACATCGACCAGTTCGTGTCGCAGTCGCGCGACTTCCTCCGCCGCGAGCTCGACCTGGACTGAGCGCGTCAGCGTTCGTGCGGGAGTCGGGTGGGCCACAACCACCGGCGCCAGCCGCGTTGTGAGCTGCGCAGCTCCTCGAGCTCCTTGTCGATGGCGGCGCGCTGCTCGTCGGTCGGCGACTTCTCGAGTGCTTCCTCCAGGGCCGCGATGCGCTTTCGGACCCACTCGCGCCGGTCGACGGTCGTCACTGGGGATCCTGCGGGTGCGTCGCGAGGTAGTCGGCGACAGGGATCCGGTCGGGAGTCTCGTACCCGATCGGGAGGTGCACCTCGCCGAGCGTCGTCACGTAGAACACATCCCAGCGGTAGTACGCCCGGAAGGCGATCGGGTCAGCCGCGAGCACGGCGGCGACGTCCTTGATCGCGTCGACGTAGTGCTGGCTGTTGTTGTACGTGTACAGCGCGCCGTCGACGTTGCCGTCGGCGAAGCCGTTCGCCGCGAGGTACCGAGCCGCCGCCATGATCGAGTCGCGCGGTGAGTTGATGTCACCACCGGCGCCATAGTTGTCCCACGTGGCCGGCATGAACTGCATCGGTCCCTGCGCACCCGCGCTGCTGAGCCCCTGGATTCGCCCCACTGCCGACTCGATGAGGTTGATCGCGGCGAGGTAGTTCCATCCGACGCCGAACTGCGCCTCGGCGTCGTGGTAATCGGCGAGCAGTTCTTGCTGGGGTGCGGGCGCCACGATTCGCCATGCGGGCAGCGTGTCGCGCAACGGCGCGCCGGGGATGAGAGCGAGGTCGTTGCGGGCGTACAAGTTGTGCGCGACCGCGGTCTGCACTGACGGCGGCGCGTGCGCGATCACCATGTCGTAGAGCTCAGGGTGCTGTCCGAGGAAGCGGTAGGCGCGCTGCTGCAGCCGAGCCGCGGCATCGAGTTGCGCGGCACTCGCGGCGGGGTCGCGGATCGTGAGCTCTGCGAGCGCCAGCTGGTCCGCGGCCGTGGCGGGGTCGGCGGACAACGCCACGGCAGTCACCGTCGTCGGTGTTCGAGGGGGCGGCGGCGCGGTTGTCGCGGGAGTGGTCGTCGTCACCGGCGCGCCCACGGCGCCGATCTTCCAGAGCGTTCCGTCGGTGACGCTGGCCGCGTACAGCTCGCCCGATCCGTCTTCGCCGAACGTGGAGAGGCCGTTGACGTGCAGGTTCAGGTCCTCGACGGTGACCGCCCCTGTGGTGTCGCGACGAAGGCCATGGATGTTCCCGTCGCATTCGTCACCGAACAGGTAGGTCCCGGTCAGCTTCGGGATCGCAGCGCCCCGGTACACGTAGCCGCCGGTGATGGAGCAGCGGCCGCCGCGATGGTCGTACTCGTAGACCGGTGCGATCGCGCCGGCGGG
>DASUCS010000089.1:0-7074 GCA_036275935.1 Acidimicrobiales bacterium | reverse complement strand
GGCCGCCCGACAAGCGGATACATCGCGCTGACCGCGCCGAAGCGGCGCGGAACGGTGACGTGCGTCTGCTCACGCTCGACCATGCGCACGAGGGCGTCGCCGACGATCGTCGGCGGGAAGAGCTTCCCGTTGTACTCGGTGGTCGTGTGCGACCAGATCTCGGTGTCGATCGGGCCCGGGCTCAACACGCCGACGTGCACTCCCTTGTCGTGGAGCTCGACCGTGAGTCCGTGCGACCAGCGCGAGAGCGCAGCCTTCGACGCGCCGTAGGCCGGTTCACCCGGCGTCGGGACGTATCCCGACACCGAGGTGACGTTCACGATCGATCCGCGGCGCCGTTCGACCATGCCGGGCAGAACCGCGCCGGCGAAGTACATCGCGCCGAAGAAGTTCACCGCCATGATCAGTTCCGCATCGTCCGCGGCCCGTTCGCTCACGTCCTCACCAGGACTGATGCCGGCGTTGTTGACGAGGATGTCGACACGGCCGAAGCGCTCGTGCACCTGTTGCACGGCGTCCTCCACGAAGGCGCGGTCGGCCACGTCGCCTGCGCACGCGAACGAGTCGGGGGAGTGACGGCGGCAGGCCTCGACGACCTCGTCGAGTCGATCCTTGCGACGTGCGACGGCAACGACCGTGGCGCCCTTGGTGGCAAGAGACCTCGCGGTCGCGGCGCCGATGCCCGACGACGATCCGGTGACGATGGCGATGGCATCGCGGATCTGCATGGAGAGGAGTTCCGCGACACGACGGCCGAATCCTGTAGGCGACCTTTGTGGCCGGCAGCTACTCCCGGTCGATGACTTCGCGGCCGCGACCGGGATGCCACGACTCGATGACGAGCCGGTTGCCCGCGTCGTTGAGGTGGGTGAAGACCACCTCGTCGATGTCGATGCGGAACCGATGACCCTCTTCGGGTTTGACGGTCGGCAGCTCGATCGCCCGTCCCGACACCTTCGCCTCGCCCACCCACTCCTTCGGCTCCTCGGGCGGGTCGGCCGTCGGTCCGTGGATGGCGATGCGCGGGTCGCGCTGCAGATCGATGGCCTTGCGCGACGCCGGCATCATCCCGACGTAGAGGTCGCCGTCGTCGAGTTCGAGCTCGGTGCCGCTGATCCGAGGCGACCCGTCCCGCCGCAGCGTCGCGAGCGTCATGTGCTTGTTCCGTGTCAGCGCCAACTCGACCTTCGCCGCGAGTCCCGGTGCCTCTTCCACGACGTCCCGCCAGCGCGCCATGAAAAGACCTTGACACGGCAGTGCTATAACCCCACTATAACCCCATGCCGAAGATCAACGTGTACCTCCCCGACGAGCTCGCCGCCGCGGTGAAGGAGGCGCAGGTGCCGGTGTCGGCGATCTGCCAGAGCGCGCTCGAACGGGCCGTGCGCGACGTGCAGTCCGCGCGCGCCGCGGATCAACCCCCGGCCGAGGACCGGCCCGGCGTCGGGTTGTTCGGTCGGTTCACTCCGCGGGCCCGGGGGGCGGTGAGCAACGCCGAGAAGCGCGCGCGGGGGGTGCCGCACGACTACGTCGGGACCGAGCACGTGCTGCTCGGTGTGCTCGACGAGGGTGGCAACCTCGCGCTGAAGATCTTGGAGTCGTCGGACATCGAGCTCGATGACCTGCGGGCCGAGCTCGTCGGGTCGCTCGGACCGGCGACCGAGGCCGTGGAGGGCCACATCCCCTTCACCCCTCTGGCCAAGCGAGCGCTCGAGGCCACGGCGAAGGAAGCGCTGAGCCTCGGCCACAACTACATCGGTTGCGAGCACCTCTTGCTGGGTCTGCTGGGAACCGAGGAGGGGCTCGCCAGTCAGGTGCTGCGGCGCATGGGGCTCGAGTTGCGCACGACACGCTCGACCACGGCGAAGGTGTTGCAAGGCTTCGTGCACGCGCAGCAGAACCCGCCCAGCACGACACCTGCGCCGCCGACCATCTCGGCGGACAAGTTCGACGAGATCCTCCAGCGCCTCGTCGCCATCGAGGACCGTCTCGGCGACAAGGACGACAAGTGAAGGCGTCAGAGCACCAGCAATCGGATCGCCACGCCCAGGCCGAGGCAGACGACCAGCGCGCGCAGCAGGTTGGCGGGGATGCGACGACCGACGCTGGCACCGACCTGTCCACCGATCACCGAGCCGATCGCGATGAGTGCAACGACCGGCCACTCGACGTGCGCGGCGAAGACGAACAGCAGCGCCGCGAGCAGGTTGACCGTTCCGGCCAGCACGTTCTTCAGGGCGTTGGTGCGCACCATCTCGTCCGGTAGCAGCACGCCGAGCGTGGCGAGCAGGATGACGCCCTGTGCCGCGCCGAAGTAGCCGCCGTAGATCCCGGCGAGGAACACCACCGCAAGTGGAGCGAAGCCGACGTCACGAGCCCGGTCGACGCGCCGGTGCGAGATCCACGCCGACAGCCGTGGTTGCAGGGCCATCAATACGCACGCCAGCAGGATGAGGATCGGCACGATCGTGTCGAACACGTCCGACGGAAGCGTGAGCAGCAACGTTCCGCCGAGCAGCCCTCCTGCCCCCGATCCGATGGCCAGCGTCCGAGCGCGTTTGCCTTGACCGCGCAGCTCGCGACGGAACCCGTACGCGCCACTGAACGCACCGGGGACGAGCCCGATGTTGTTCGAGACGTTGGCGGTGACCGCGGGGTAGCCGAACGCCAACAGGGTCGGGAACGTGATGAGGCTGCCGGACCCGACGACGGCATTCACCGTTCCCGCTCCGAAGCCGGCCGCGGTGATGGCGGCGGCTTCGAACAAGTTCATAGGACCCTGTAGGTTGCCTTGTCCATCGCACCAGCGGCCAAGGGGGCAGGTAGGCATGAGAGTGAAAGGCGCAGTCGTCCACGAAGTGGGGCAGGACTGGAGCGTCGAGGAGTTCGAGCTCGGTGAGCCGAAGCCGGGCGAGGTGCTCGTGCGCACGTCGTACGCGGGTCTTTGTCATTCGGATGAGCACGTTCTGACCGGCGACATGGTTCCGCCGGCCGAGGCGCTCGAGCTGATGGGCATCGACCATTGGTTCCCGGTGCTCGGCGGCCACGAGGGCTCGGGCGTCGTCGAGGCCGTGGGTGATGGCGTCACCAGCGTCGCGCCCGGCGATCACGTGTCGACGTCGTTCATCCCGTCGTGTGGACGATGCCATTGGTGCGCGATCGGCAAGACCAACCTGTGCGACCTCGGGGCCGGCACGCTCGCCGGTGGCATGATCACGGACGGCAGCTTCCGCCATCACACTGCCGACGGCACGCCGATCACGACGATGGCGAAGCTCGGCACGTTTGCCGAGAAGATGACGCTGGCCGAAGCATCGGTCATCAAGGTCGAGCCCGACCTGCCACTCGATGTCGTCTGCCTCGTGAGCTGCGGCGTCGCCACCGGCTACGGCTCCGCGGTGAACCGCGCCAACGTGAAGGCGGGCGACACCGTTGTCGTCGTCGGCATCGGTGGCGTGGGCGCGAACGCGGTGCAAGGAGCGAAGGCCGCCGGCGCCACGCACATCGTCGCGGTGGACCCAGTGGAGTTCAAGCGGGAGAAGGCGATGGAGTTCGGCGCGACGCACACGGCGTCGAGCATGGAAGACGCGATCATGATGGTGATGGAGCTGTCGTGGGGCCGCATGGCCGACGCCGTCATCCTCACGCCGGGTGTGCTCACCGGAGACTTCATCCAGCCGGCGATGACGCTGGCGAGCAAGGGTGGCACGGTTGTCGCCACCGCGGTTGCGCCGTGGCAGCAGACGCAGGTCGACATGAGCCTTTTCGAGCTCACGCTGTTCAACAAGCAGATCCTCGGCACGGTGTTCGGCTCGGGCAGCCCACGCGCCGCGATCCCCGAGCTGTTGAAGCTCTACCAGAACGGCAGGCTCAAGCTCGACGAGCTCATCACCAAGCGATACAAGCTCGAGGACATCAACCAGGGCTACCAAGACATGCGCGACGGCAAGAACATCCGTGGCGTGATCGACTTCAACTAGCCCGGCGACATCTCTTGGCAAACGTGTCCGCGGCCGTCGACGAGTTGCGGTCGGCGGTCGTCGGTCGCGTCCGTGAGGTCGAGCTCATCGTCGCCGCGCTCGACACCGGCCGGCACGTGTTGCTGGAGGGTCCGCCCGGCACGGGGAAGTCGACCGTGCTGCGTGCCGTCGCCGGTGCGTACGGGCTGGACCTGGTGTTCGTCGAAGGCAACGGCGAGCTGACGCCTGCACGCCTCACCGGTGGATTCGATCCGGCGCAGGTGATCAGCCAGGGGTACGACCCGAAGATCTTCGTGGACGGCCCGCTCGTCGACGCGCTGCGGCGCGGTGCGCTGTTGTACGTCGAAGAGATCAACCGCATCCCCGAAGAGACGCTCAACCTGCTGATCACCGTGATGTCGGAGGGTGAGCTCCACATCCCACGCCTGGGTCGCGTCGGCGCGGACCCGCGGTTTCGCCTCGTCGCCGCGATGAACCCATTCGACGCGGTCGGTACCGCCCGCATCTCGTCGGCGATCTACGACCGCATCTGTCGCATCGCGATGGGCTACCAACCCGAAGAGGAAGAGCGCGCGATCGTCCGTCGTGAAGCTCCACGTGCGGACGACGTGCTCTTGGCACGAGCGGTGCGGGCGGTCCGTGCGTCGCGGGTGCATCCGGACGTGCGCATCGGTGCGTCGGTGCGCGGCGCGATCGATCTGGTCCTGCTGGGTGGCCGGCTCGCGGAGCTGCGAGGAGTGCTGCCGACCGACGCCGAGGTCGGGCTCGACGCGGCGCTGACCGCACTCGGTGGCCGCATCCGGGTGCACGAGGGGGCGGACAAGTCGCCCGAGGACATCATTCGCGACCTGTGGTCGGCGGCGTGTCGTGACGACGCGCCAGAGGACGGTCCGGGAAAAGCCTGACCCCCTCGCGGGGGCATCGCGGCGCGGGGACGGTGATGGAGGGCCCCGACGCGCAGGCGGCGGTCCAGGAGCAGAAGCGGTCGACCATCTCGCGCCATCGCTTGTCGAAGCGTCCGGAGTTCTCCGAGATCTCGCCGGAGGTCGGTGTGCTCGACGAGGGCGCGTTCGATCGAGCCCTGTCCGAGGACGCCGATCGTGCGATGGAGCTCCTCGCGGATCTCACGGCGGCGACGGATCGCGATCTCGCCGCGGCCGCACGCCGGCTCGCCGGTCGGCTCGTCCTCGACATCGCGCGAAGCGGTACGGCGGCCGGCCGCGGTATCGGCAAGATCGTGTCGAGTCCGGCCGATCGTGCGGATGGCGATCTCGATGTGGATGCGAGCCTCGAGCCGTTGCAGCACGCCGTGGCGACCTCGAGCGCGCCGGCCCTCGACGAGCTGCGGGTGCGCAGCTGGAAGCGCCCAGCCACGTCCATCTGCTTGCTCGTCGATCGCAGCGGTTCGATGCACGGCCGCCGACTCGTGACCGCGTGCGTCACGGCGGCCGGCTGCGCGTGGCGCGCGCCGAGCGACTACGGGGTGGTCGCTTTCGCCGACGATGCGTGGGTGCTCAAGTCGATTGACGCACATCGCACCGCCGAGGCCGTCGTCCAAGACGTGTTGCGCCTTCGAGGTCATGGCGTGACCGATCTCGCGCTCGGGCTGCGCGCTGCCCGCGCACAATTGGACCGTACGAAGGCCCAGCGCAAGATCACGGTGCTCCTTTCGGACTGCCGACCCACCTCGGGCGAGGATCCGATCAGTGCCGCCCGCGCGTTGGACGAGCTCGTGATCTTCGCTCCCGATGGCGACACGGACGATGCCGAGGAGCTCGCCGCGGCATCGGGAGCACGGGTCACGGGCATCGCTGGTCCGTTCGATGCCCCTGCCGCCCTGGCTCGACTCTTCGACCGATGAAGCCCGCAGCGTTCGAGTTCGATCGATCGTGGACGTTCACCGTCCCTCGAGACTCGCTGTGGTCTCGGCTGTCGGACACGTCGTCGTTCTCGACGTGGTGGCCATGGTTGCGAAGCTTCGACCCGGTGCCGATCGAGGAAGGCGCCAGGACTCGCTGCACGATCGGGCCCCCGCTTCCGTACGTGCTGACGGTCGACCTCACCGTCGCGCGCGTCGTCGAGTTCGAGACGGTCGACGTCGATGTCGACGGCGATCTGCGCGGCCCGGCGCGTCTGCAGCTGGGTGACGGTGACGGCGGGACGACGGCTCGCCTTCATTGGACGTTGGACGTGCAGCGCCCGATGTTGCGCCGCGCCGCGATGCTCGGCCGTCCCGTGCTCCAGTGGGGGCACGACTGGGTCGTGCGCAGCGGTGTGGAGCAGTTCCGTGCCACGCTCGCCGCGGAGCGACGTTAGAGATCCGCGGCCTCCTCCCGGCTTCGCACGCATGAAAGGATGCCTCGATGGAGGAACGACTCGAGGTGCAGCGGGCGATCGCGGCGCCGCCGGCCGACATCTTCAAGGTGCTGTGCGATCCGCGTGGGCACGTCGCCATCGACAGCTCGGGGATGTTGATGGACGCCACCGGCGAACCGGTGCAAGGCGTCGGCGACGGGTTCGTCGTGCACATGGATCGCGAAGCGCTCAACGACTTCCCCCTCGGGCTCTACGACGTCACGGTGCGGATCGTGACGTTCGAGCAGGATCGTGAGATCGCGTGGACGATCGAGAGCCAGCTCAACATCGGGCACGTGTACGGCTACCGGCTCGAGCCGATCGACGAAGGAACTCTGGTCACGTCGTACTACGACTGGTCGAGGATCGAACAGAACTGGCGCGACGCCAACATCTTCCCTGTCATCCCGGAACGCGCGTTGGCCGCGACGCTCGGGATCCTGGCGCGCACGGTCGCGCCCGGTCGTCCGCGGCCGCTCGTTCAGGAGGGCTGAGTCAGGCGAAAGACCGGGTGGGCGGGAGCGATGCGAGTGATCTCGTCATCGGGAGAGTCCGCGGCTACACCGTCGAAGAACATGCCGACCTCCATCTTCCAACGCCGGAGGTACGCCCGCAGCACCGGTGGCTTCTCCGCGTCGGTGAGCTCGATGCCCCGGAACGCCTCGACGCGTGTGCCGACCCGCAGCTCACCGGTGCCGGCGGCGCGCAGGTTGCGCACCCACTGCGTCTCGCCCCTCGG
>DASUCS010000088.1:0-13424 GCA_036275935.1 Acidimicrobiales bacterium | reverse complement strand
CTGGAACAACGGCACGAAGCTCGACTTCCGTGGAGACTTCTACACGCACACGCTCATGACCCCGTTCTTCAGCCCCGGGCCCAATCCGTACGGCGCCCCGCTGGTGTTCCTCGCCGGTGTCGGCGGGCTGATGACCGAAGTCGCCGGTGAGGTGTGCGACGGATTCCTCTGCCACGGCTTCACGACGGAGCGTTACTTGCGCGAGGTCACGATCCCGGCGCTCGAGCGCGGACGCGCGAAGGCGGGCAAGACGATGGACGGTTTCCAGATCGCCGGGCCGTCGTTCGTCGTCACAGGCGCAAACGAGGAGCAGATCGAAAAGGCGGCGGCCGGAACGCGTCAACAGATCGCGTTCTACGGATCGACGCCGGCGTACCGCGCCGTGCTCGATCTGCACGGTTGGGGCGGCCTGCAGGACGACCTCAACAAGATGTCCAAAGAGGGCAAGTGGGTCGAGATGGGTGACCTGATCGACGACGAGATCCTGAACACGTTCGCCGTGGTCGGCGAACCCGAGCAGATCGCGCCCGAGTTGAAGCGTCGTTACGGCGACGTCATCGACCGCATCAGCTTCTACGCGCCCTACAAGAGCGATCCGGAGCGGTGGGCACCGGTGCTCGACGCACTACGCGCCGCGTAGCGTTTCGTAATCCCCGCGCAGAACTCGCCTCCAGCTGAAGTCGACGTCAACGACGCGCTCGTGCGCTCGCTGTTGCGCAGCCAGTTCCCTGACCTGGCGACTCTCGACATCGTCGAGATCGCGTCTGGTTGGGACAATGTGATCTTCCGGGTGGGCGACGAGCTCACCGCTCGTCTTCCGCGGCGTGAGGTCGCCGCCGTGCTCATCGAGCACGAACAGCGATGGCTTCCGACGTTCGCTGATCGGCTTCCCCTTCCGATACCGGTGCCGTTGCGGGCGGGTCAGCCCGCGCTCGGCTACCCGTGGCGCTGGAGCATCTGTCCGTGGCTACCGGGCGAGACCGCGCTCCGAGCACCAGTGAGCAACCGCGACGCAGCTGACGCGCTCGGGCAGTTCGTCGCCTCGTTGTCGACTCCCGCGCCTCCCGATGCGCCCACGAATCCCCTGCGCGGCATCCCTCTCGCGGGACGGACCGAGCGGCTCGAGATGAATCTGCACGTGCTCGGCGATGCCGTCGACGACGTCGAGGTGCGCGCGTTGTGGTGCGAGCTGGTCGCGACTCCCGCATGGGACGGACCAGCCATGTGGATCCACGGCGATCTGCATCCCGGCAACGTCCTGGTGGACAACGGCCAGTTGGCCGCCGTGATCGACTTCGGTGATCTGACCGGCGGCGATCCCGCCATGGACCTGTCCGCTGCCTGGATGTTCTTCCCGCCGGAGATTCGACCGACGTTCCGCGCGGCGGCCGGAGGCTGTGACGACGCGACGTGGGCGCGGGCCCGAGGCTGGGCGCTCGCATTCGGCATTGCCTGTCTCGCGAGCTCTGCGGACAACGAGGAGTACACCGCACTCGGCCGTCACACGACCGAGGAAGCATTGCGCAACGGTTAGACCGGCTCGAGCTCTTCGCCGAGGTACCGCTCGCGACAGAGCGAACGCTGCAGCTTGCCGGACGAGGTCTTCGGCAGCGTTCCCGGTGCGACCAGGACGACATCCTTCGGTGAGAGGCCGATGGCGGCGCGCACGCGCTGCGACACCGAACGGCGAGTCGACGAATGGTCATCACCCTTCGTCTCGGCCACGACGACGACGCCCTCTTTGCCATTGCTGTCGACACCGAACGCGATCACGTTGCCGGCACGCACACCGTCGCTCGTCGACGCCGCACGCTCGACATCCTCGGGGAAGACGTTGCGACCGCCGACGATGATGACGTCCTTGATGCGACCGCACATCACGAGCTCACCCTCGAGGAGATACGCGAGGTCACCGGTGCGCAGCCAGCCGTCGTGGAACAGGTCCGTCGTGAGATCGGGCCGGCCGTAGTACCCGGGCGTGACCGAGGTGCCGCGGATCTCGAGCTCGCCGACCTCACGGTCGAGACGCGGGCTGCCGGTCTCCGGATCGACCACGCGGATCTCGACGCCGGGCACCGGCGGACCGAGCAATGCCAGCCGGCGGGTTCCCTCCGCATCGGCGGGAGCGGGCGCGGCATACCGCTCGGTCTCCAGCACGCGCCGATCGACGTCGTCCGTGCGCAGTCCAGCGAGCGGCTTCGGGAACGTGCCGGCGATCATCAGCTCGGCCATGCCGAACGCCGGGAACACCGCGCCCGGACGCATGCCGAACGGTGCTGCTGCGGCAACGAAGTTCTCGACGGTGTCAGGATCGACGGGTTCGGCTCCGTTCAATGCAATGCGCAGCCGCGAGAGGTCGAGGCCCGAGGCATTGCGCAACGCCCGAGTCGCGAGCACCCACGAGAAGTTCGGTCCCGCCGTTGCGGTTCCACCGTAGGCGGACAGCCACTCGAGCCACCGCAGTGGTGCGCCGAGGAAATCCTGCGGGGCACCGATGACGACGTCGATGCCGGACGACAGCGGCAGCATGCAGAAGCCGACGAGACCCATGTCGTGGTACAGCGGGAGCCACGACACCATCACGTCGTCGGCGGTGTCGACTTCGGCGGCGACGTGAATCGCGTCGAGGTTGGCGCAGATGGTTCGGTTGACCATCATCACGCCCTTCGGATCGGCAGTGGACCCGCTCGTGAACTGCAACACCGCGAGCGCGTCGGGATCGTCCTTGGGTCGATCGAAGTCCGCGCTGACGATGTGCAGGCGCTCGACGTCGCCGCTCAGCTCATCGAAACCGACCATCGGCGGGTCGCCGGGCTGCGGCTCGATGAACGGCGCGAGATCCGGATCGACGATCAACAGGTCGACGTCCGCACTGGCGATCCGTCGACGCGTCTGCACCGCGAACTCTTCGATCGATCCGAGCCGCATCGGCAACGGCAGCACGATGAGCGTGGCGCCCGTCAACCAGATGGCCTCGATCGCCGTGTAGAGCGGACGCGTCGTCGGGCCGAGGAGCGCGACATGAGAGCCCTGCCACACGCCCCGCCGTTGCAGCGCGGCGCCCATCCGCCGGGCCTCCTCGTGCAGCAAGCCGAAGGGGACCTGATCGGCTCCAGCGGGACTGACGAAGGTGACCGAGGCGTTCGATCCGGAGGCCGCCTCGATCCGGGACGCGAGCGTCGAAGGTCCTGGCATCGAGGCGTCCGACCCACCAGATTGCGAATCGGTTACAGGATCAAACGACGATGTTCACGAGCTTGGGTGGCTTCGCGATCACTCGCTTGGGCTCGCCACCGATCGACACGGACTCCAGCGCCAGCCGCTCGGCCTCTGCCACGTCGACGTCCGGCGTGACCTCCAGCTTGGCCCGCACCTTGCCGTTCACCTGCACGATCATCGTCACCTGCTCCACGGCGGCCATCGCCTTGTCCGCAACGGGCCACGAGCGCTCGTGCACGTGGTCGCCGTCGTGGCGCCGAGCCCACAGCTCGGCGGTCACGTGCGGCGCCATCGGCGCCAGCAGTTGCAGCAGGGTGTCGACCGCGAACTGCGTCTGACCGCGCTTGTACAGCAGGTTCGTGAACTCCATGAACGCCGCGACCGCGGTGTTGTACGACCACCGGTCGAACTCGTCCGTCACGCGCACGATCAACCGGTGCGCGGCACGATCGACTTCCTCGATGGCGTCACCGGTCGCCGCAGGCACTGCATCGGACGACGGTTCGGCCAGTCGCCACACACGGTGCAGGAACCGCGACGTGCCTTCCATGCCCTTGTCGTTCCAGTCGACGTCGTCGGCCGGAGGGCCCATGAACAGCACGAACAGCCGCAGCGCGTCCGCTCCGACCGTGTCGCAGTAGTCGTCGGGCGAGACCAGGTTCCCCTTCGACTTGGACATCTTGCCGCCGCCCAACCGGATCATGCCTTGGGTGAACAGGCGAGCGAACGGCTCGCGCAGGTCGGCCGGTGCGATGTCCAGATCGGCCAACGCCTTGGTGAAGAAGCGCGCGTACATCAGGTGCAAGATCGCGTGCTCGACACCGCCGATGTACTGATCGACCGGCATCCACCGTTCGACCGCACTCTTCGAGAACGGCATGTCCGCGTTCCACGGATCGCAGAAGCGCAGGAAGTACCACGACGAATCGACGAACGTGTCCATCGTGTCGGTCTCGCGCACCGCGGGCCCACCGCACAGCGGACAGGTCGTGTGCAGAAAGCCCTCGTGGAATCGCAGCGGCGACTCGCCCGTCGGACGGAACTCGACGTCGTCGGGCGCGACGACCGGCAGCTCCTCCTCCGGAACAGGAACTGCGCCGTGGTCTGGGCAGTACACGATCGGGATCGGGCATCCCCAGAACCTCTGTCGCGACAGCAGCCAGTCGCGCAACCGGTAGTTGACGGTGCGCTTACCGATGCCGCGCTCCTCCAGCCACTCGATTGCCTTTGCGATCGCGTCTGTCTTGTGCAGTCCGTCCAACCACTCGCTGTTGATCGCCGGGCCGTCCCCGACGTACGCCTCGCCGTCGAAGTCCTCCGGCGGCTGGACCGTGCGGATGATCGGCAGGTCGTACGTGGTCGCGAAGTCCCAGTCGCGTTGGTCCTGTCCCGGCACCGCCATGATCGCCCCGGTGCCGTACGTGGTCAGCACGTAGTCGGCCAGGTAGATCGGCACCGGCTGCTCGTTGAACGGGTTGATCGCATACGCGCCGGTGAACACACCGCGCTTGTCGAGGCCAGTCTCACTCGACAGCCGTTCGATCTCGGTCGACTTGCGCACGCGGTCCACGAACGCCGCAACCTCGTCGCGGTGCTCAGGCGTCGTGATGACGTCGACCAACTCGTGCTCGGGGGCCAGCACGCAGAACGTCATGCCGAAGCTCGTGTCCGGACGTGTCGTGTAGACGGCGAACGTCTCACCGGTCGTGCGGCCGTCGGCATCCGCGACCTGCATCTCGAATTGCGCGCCCTCGGAACGGCCGATCCAGTTGCGCTGCATCGTGATCACGCGCTCGGGCCAGTCCAACTGATCCAGATCGTCGAGCAGCTGCTGTGCGTACTGCGTGATCTTGAAGAACCACTGCTCCAACTCGCGCTTCTCGACGAGGTCACCGGACCGCTCGCACGTACCGTCCGACAGCACCTGCTCGTTGGCCAGCACGGTTTGGCAACCCGGACACCAGTTGACGGCCGCCTTGGCCCGGTAGACCAGGCCGGCCTTCAGGAACTGCAGGAAGATCCACTGCGTCCAGCGGATGTAGTTCGGGTCGTGGCTCTTCACTACGCGGCGCCAGTCGTAGGTCGCGCCGATGCGCTGCAACGAGTTCGACAGCTCCTCGATCCGCGCGTCGGTGAACGTGCGCGGGTGCTCGCCGGTCTTGATCGCGGCGTTCTCCGCTGGCAGACCGAAGCTGTCGAAGCCGATCGGCGTGAGGACGCCGTACCCGTTCATCGTGCGGTAGCGGACGATGAGGTCACCGAACGTGTAGTTGCGGACGTGACCCATGTGCGCCGGACCCGACGGGTACGGGTACATGGACAAGACGTAGTACTTCGGCCGGGGGTCGTCGTTCTCGACCTGGTACGTGGCCGCGTCGCGCCAGTGCTGCTGCCACTTGCGCTCGATCGCCTGGATGTCGTACCCGTCGTCCATGGTTCGATCGATCGTACTGGTCCGCCTCCGAACGACCTGAGGCAGTTCGAACGAGTGGTAGCTTGATGGACCCTTCGGGGCTGTAGCTCAGCTGGCTAGAGCACCACACTGGCAGTGTGGGGGTCGTGGGTTCGAGTCCCATCAGCTCCACTGTTTCGCGACACGAATCGCTCGGCCTTCGGCCTCGCTGCTTTCGTGCTGTCGAGCGGCCGCCTGGTCGCTCCGCTCCCTGCGGACGGCTTCGCTCGACTCACAGTCGAGACGCGGCGGACTCCCACTCGACGGTGGGGACGTCGGACCACAGCCGCTCGAGCTCGTAGTACTCGCGCGTCTCCTGAAGGAAGACGTGGACGACGAACTCGCCGTAGTCGACCAACACCCAGTGCAGGTCGTCGAGACCCTCGACCCGCAGCGGGCTCGGCCCACCCGCGGATCGGATCTGTTCCTCGACCTCCTCGGCGATGGTGCGCACCTGTCGCGGGTTGCTCGCGCTGACGATCACGAAGAAGTCCGTGATCGACAGCACGTCACCGACGGCCAAGACGATCGGGTCGGTCGCCTTCTTCGAGGACGCCGCCTGTGCGGCGAGCACGGCCCACCGCTCGCTCGGATCAGCCACCCGTACCTCGGGTGATGTGCAGGTCGTTCTTGGTGACGAGGTCCTGTCCGATGATGATCGTCACGTCCTCCGTGTCGTCCGGCGTCGCACTCTTGGTCACCTCTCCCACACCCAGCTGACGCTGAGCCTCGTTCGCCGCCACGGCGAACGCGTCGTCGTAGTACACGATCTTCGTTGTTGTGTAGTCGAATCGGTCTGCATTTCCAACGATGATGACCTGCGCGTTCGCTGGTGCGAGACGGGCGGCGACGACGGCAGTCGCGTCGACCGGACCGACGCCGCTCAAGAGCCGCACACGGACGCGGTCACCGGGATTGGCGGGGGTCGGCACCTGCACGCTCCGCGCCATCAACGTCGCGATGCGGTCGGCATCAGGTACGAAGATCTCGTTGCCGGACGAATCCGTCCGCGGCGAACCTGGCAACGTGGCGAACTGGGCAGTGCCGTTCGCGAGCGCTCGCAGGTAACGCCCCAGGCCTGCGGTCGTCTCACCGGGCACGACGTTGGGATTGCTCGAGGACTTCACCGCGTCGATCCACGCCTGCCACACGAGCTGTTGCCGAGCGAGACGCGCGACATCGGTCTCACCGGGGTTGCGCAGCGCGAGATAGCGCGGCACGTCTTCGGCTTGGAGCGTGAGCTGTCCAGCCGGATACACCACGGTCGAGCGCCCCTTCGAGTCGACTTCGACGAGCGAGTCGGGATTGTTGATCGTGAACGGTGCGGCGGGCCGCACGAATTGTGCGAACGCGTCGTTGTTCAACAGCACCGTCTCGTCGAAGCTGACCCCCAAGACATTCGCGGCGAGCTGCGTGAGATCACCTTGCCCCTTCGCAGCAAATCCGTCGGCGAGGGTCGTGGTCTTGGGCTCTGCCCCCGGGCGAGTGGTCGTCGTCGGATCGCTGAGCGCGTTCGTCTTTGTGTCGACGGGGATGAACACCACCGAGCCACCCGAGCCACCACCGGCGAGCGACATCATCGTGAGGCTCGTCACGTTGTTGCCGTCCGTTTGCGCGAGCAGCATCACCGGTGTTGGAACGACGTTCGCTTCGAAGTTCGGCTTCGTCGGATCGTTCTGCGCGTCGACCTTGCGGCCCTGCGTCGTGTCGAACACCTTGCGGAACCCGATGTACGCGAGCACCGGGATCGCAGCGGCCAGTACGGCGACTGCGGCCATGAACCAGGCGCTCTGGACGCGCCGCTTGTGCTTGCGGTCCGCCCGGTGCTTGGCCCGCGCTCCCGTTCCGGTTTCGGGGAGGGTGACGGTGACCGGCGCGTCGTGCTCGTCGAGGTCGGTCATCGGCCACCCGAACGATAGAGGCCGCGTGCTTCGATGCACTCGATCACCGCCGGCGTCAGCAAGTAGTCGAGCGGCCGCCCGTCGGCCACCCGAGCACGCAAGTCGGTGCTCGACACCTCCAACCGAGGTGTCTCCAACCGCTCCCAGGACCATCCCGCCGGCGGAATGCCGTCTTCGGCCCCCGGCCGGGTCGCCACGACGATGGTTGCGAGTTTGCGCACTTCGTCCACGCGGTCCCATGTCGGTAGTCCCGCGGCCGCGTCACTGCCCACGACCAGGAACAGCTCGCGTGAAGGATCCTCATCACGCAGCGCCGAGAGCGTGTCGGCCGTGTACGACACCCCACCGCGGTCCAACTCGAGGCGACTGGCCTCGAGTCCCTCGACGTCGCCGACCGCCGCTTCCACCATTGCCAAGCGGTCGGCGGCGCTCGAGAGCGCTCGGGTCTGGCTCTTCTGCCAGGGATCGTGCGCGACCACGAGCAGCAGTCGATCCAACGCGAGCGCGTGCCGCGCGTTCACGGCGATCACGAGGTGTCCGACGTGCGGTGGATCGAACGTGCCCCCGAAGACTCCGAGCCGCTCCCCCATCAGGAGCCGTGCTCCGCGACGAGCCGCTCGCGCAAGGCGCCGAGCTCGGGCGAGATCCGAACTTCGTACGCAGGATCGGCCACATCGAGGCCCTGCACCCGAGAGGGCAGCGCGGCGATCGACGCGCGGCACCGCTCACGGATCGCATCGAGCGGTTCGATCGCGGCGGGCCCGAGCAACGAGCGACCGTCGACGCGTTCCTCCATCAGACCCAGGACGTCATGGTCGCCGCAACGGAACACCTGCTTGCGCCCGGGCAGGGTCGCCTTGCCCTCGGCCAGCTTCAGCTTCGGCCCGCGCGAGTCCTCGACCAGCTTGTAGACGACCCCGAGCGATGGCGCGTCCTCGCTCGTCCCCATTCGGGTGCCGACGCCGAACGCGTCGATCGGGGCGCCGGCGGCAAGCAGTTCGGCGATGCGGTCCTCATCGAGGTCACCGGACGCCAAGATGCGAACGTCGCCCAGACCGCCGTCATCGAGAATCGATCGCACCTTGCGTGACAAGACCTGGAGATCGCCCGAGTCGAGCCGCACCGCGTTCACGCTGATGCCCTCGTCAGCCAACTCGCGGGCGACGTCGACGGCATGGTGAGCACCCTCGACGGTGTCCCAGGTGTCGAGCAGCAGCACCGCGGACTCCGGAAACGCGCGTGCGAACGACCGGAATGCCTCGCGCTCGTCCTCGAATGCCATCACGTAGGCGTGGGCCATCGTCCCGCTGAGCGGCAACGCGAATCGACGGCCGGCCTCGACGAGGGACGTCGAGCTGGCGCCGCCGATCGCCGCCGAGCGTGCTGCGCTCATCGCTGCAGCGACGCCGTGGTCGCGACGGGCGGAGAAGTCGGCAAAGGTTCGTCCGCTGCACGCGAGCGCGACTCGGGCGGCTTTCGACGCCTGCATCGTCGCGGTGCCGATGAGGTTGAGCAGCAGGGTTTCAAGCAGTTGCGCCTCGATCAGGGGCGCGGTGACCTCGATGATGGGCTCCTCGCCGAACACGACGTCGCCCTCGGGCACAGCGCGCAGCTGGCCGGTGAACCGCAGGCCCCGCAACCGATCGAGGAAGCCGTCGGGCCATGACTGGGCGGTCCGCAGATACGCCATCGCCTCGTCGTCGAACTCCCACGCCTCGACGGCCTCGAGGGCATCGGCGAGTCCTGCGGCGACGAGGAAGTTCCGGCCCGTCGGCAGCGAGCGCACGAACAGCTCGAACGAGGCGGTGCCATCGAGACCCGATGCGTGGTACGCGGCAGCCATCGTGAGCTCGTAGAGGTCACAGAAGAGGGCGGGATGTACGGAGCCGAATCGATTCACGCGAGCGTCACGCCGGCCGCCTCGAGCTCGCGCAGCGCTCGATCGCCGTCGCCCGGTTCGACGTCGACGGCCGCAACACAGTCACGCACGACGGTCGTCGGGTAACGGAGACGACGCGCGTCGAGCGCCGTCGCCTTCACGCAGTAGTCGGTGGCCAGTCCAACGAGCACGACCGCCGCGACGCCGTGTCGCCGCAACCTCTCGTCGAGACCGGTCGACATGTCCTCACCGCTGACCGGATCCCGCATCGAGAACCCCGAATAGCCGTCTTCGCCGCCGATCCCCTTGCGCACGACCTCGCCGTCCACGACCAGGTCAGGATGAAACGCGGCACCCCACGTGTCGCGCACACAGTGCACCGGCCAGATCCCGCCGTCCTTGGCGAAGTGCGGTGTGGTGGGCGGATGCCAGTCCTGCGTGTAGGTGACGGTCGTGTTGGCAGCTCGGGCCGCGGCCACCAGCTCGTTCACACGTGGGACGATGTCGGACCCACCCTCGACCGACAGGCTGCCCTCCGGGTCGGCGAAGTCGTTCTGGACGTCCACGACGACGAGCGCGACGTGCGGATCGAAGGCGATCGACGTCACGACCGGTGCCCGGTGACACAAGTCACAAGCAGTCCGGGAAGCCCCGACGATCCGTACACGCTGGTCAGTCTGTCATCGCACCGGGCGGAATTCGTTTCCCCTCCGCAGAGACGTTCAGGTTCCATAGCCGGTGGGAATGACACAGCAGTAGTTCTCGTTGAAAGCCGTGACATGAGTGATTCCGTTGGTCAGTACCTGAATGAGATCGGCCTCGTGCCGCTTCTGACCGCCCAGGAGGAGCGTGAGCTCTCCCAGGTGATCGAGAAGGGTCGCGAGGCCCAGGCGCGTCTGGACAAGGGCGAGCGGTCTCGCGAGCTGCGCAAGGCCGTGAAGGCTGCAGCCGAGGCCAAGGACCGCTTCATCCGGGCGAACCTCCGACTGGTCGTCAGCGTTGCCCGCCGCTACCCGATGCCTCCGGGCATGGAGCTGCTGGACCTCATCCAAGAGGGCAACCTCGGACTCGAGCACGCCGTCGACAAGTTCGACTGGCGCAAGGGCTTCAAGTTCTCCACCTACGCCACCTTCTGGATCCGCCAGGCCATCGGCAGGGCGCTCGACCAGAAGGCGAGTCTCGTGCGCCTTCCCGGCGACCGTTCCGCGAGCCTCCGAGCAGCGCTCCGGGCGGTGTCCGGCGACAGCGACGAGCTGGACGACGAGCACGCCCGACTGCACCGCCTCACGACACCGACCTCACTCGACCGTCCCGTCGGCGACGACGACGGCTCCGAGCTGATCGACCTGATCGGCGACTCGAAGCCGGGTCCGGAGGACCTCCTCCTCGAACGGGAGCAGGACAGCTTGGTGACGAGCCTGTTGGACGTGCTCGAGCCCCGGGCTCGGTATGCGGTCGAGCAGCGCTTCGGCATCCACGACGGGCGCAAGCGCAGCTACCGCGAGGTGGGTGACGAGCTCGGCGTCACGGCCGAAGCCGCTCGACGCCTCGTGAAGCGAGCGGTCAACACCGTTCGCGAGGAGGCTGCGTCGAGGGTGGACGCCGCCTAACCCCGTCGCATCGGGAAGACCGTGGCGGGCGGCGCCGTCTCGGTGAGGAAATCCGTGATCAGCTGATTCACGAGCGCGGGCTTCTCCATGAACAAGAAGTGCGACGTGCCCGGCACGATGGCGAGCTGCGCGTCCGGGATCCGTTCGAACAGCTCGACGGTGTGGGCGTGGTGGATGCAGTCGTCGTCGCCGGCGAGCACCAGGGTGGGCGCGGTGACCGTCTCGAGGTCGGAAGCCGGGACGTGCGGCGCGGCGCGGAACAGGGCGTTGCCCTTCGCGTAGAACTCGGGCCAGTGACCCGGGTCCGGTGCGACGCCCTCGTACACGACCTTGATCATCGCGACCGACTCGGCGTCGGGGTCGTCGCCGGTGTCGAAGCCCGGCAGCAGGCCGTCGACGTCGAAGTTGGCACCCATCAGCACCTGTCGACGCACCAGATCGGGTCGCCGGAGTGACACCAGCAGCGCCACGATCCCGCCGTCGCTCCAGCCGACCAGGTGCGCGGGCCCGCCGACCACGTCCTCGAGGAACGCAGCCGTCTCGTCGGCCATCTCCTCGTAGCTGAACGGCGCGTCGGTGTCGGGGGACGTGCCGTGGCCGCGACGATCGAAGGCAAACACCCGGAAGGACTCGGCGAGGACCGGGATCTGGAACATCCACGCGCTGCGATCCGACAGACCTCCGTGCAAGAGCACGACCGGTTCACCGGAGCCTTGGACGGAGTAGTGGTCCACGCCGTCACAATCGCGCTTTGCGCGAGGGTGCGTGACCCGTCAGGCTTTTGCCGTGTCTGCCGACTGGTCGCCCGCGTCGTGGCGCGAACGGACTGCCAACCAGCAGCCGGTCTGGCCGGACGAAGCGGATCTCGATCGTGTCCTCAAGCAGCTCGGCGCGCTCCCGCCGCTCGTGTTCGCCGGCGAAGCCCGCAGCCTGACTCAGGACCTCGCTCGGGTCGCGAACCGGGAAGCGTTTCTGCTGCAGGCCGGCGATTGCGCCGAATCGTTCGATTCGTTCTCGGCGAACAACATTCGGGACAAGCTGAAGATCATCCTCCAGATGGCGATCGTGTTGACGTACTCGTCGGGCGTGCCCGCCCTGAAGGTCGGCAGGATCGCAGGCCAGTTCGCCAAGCCGCGCTCGCAACCGACGGAGACCGTCGACGGCGTGGAGCTCCCCGCGTTCCGCGGCCACATGGTCAACGACATCGCTCCCACGGCCGCCGCCCGTACCCCGGACGCGGAGCGGCTGCTCTCGGTGTACCACCAGGCGTCAGCGACGTTGAACCTCCTCCGGGCCTTCACGAAGGGCGGGTTTGCGGACCTGTCCCGGGTCCACCAGTGGAACCAGGACTTCGTGGCATCGAGCCGCCAGGGGCAGCGCTACGAGCAGCTCGCCGGCGAGATCGACCGGGCCCTTCGCTTCATGAAGGCGTGCGGGTTCGACACGGAATCCGAGCCGAAGCTGCACGAGGTCGACTTCTACACGAGCCACGAGGCGTTGATCCTCGGCTACGAGGAGGCCCTCACCCGCGAGGACACCCTCACGGGCGATTGGTACGACTGCTCGGCGCACATGCTGTGGATCGGCGAGCGCACGCGGCAGATCGACGGCGCGCACGTCGAGTTCATGCGCGGAGTGGGCAACCCGGTCGGCGTGAAGCTCGGGCCGAGCGTGCGACCCGACGAAGCGGTTGCACTCTGCGACGCGTTGAACCCGCACCGGATCCCGGGACGGCTCACACTCATCGTGCGGATGGGTGCGGACCGCGTGGAGGAGGCTCTGCCGCCGCTGCTGCGGGCCGTCACCGACGCCGACCATCCGGTCGTGTGGTGCAGCGATCCGATGCACGGCAACACGTTCACGTCGGAGACCGGTCGCAAGACCCGGGACTTCGAGGTCATCCTCCGCGAGATCGCCGGCTTCTTCGCCGCCCACCGCGAAGTGGGGACCTGGCCGGGCGGCGTCCACGTGGAGCTGACGGGCGATGACGTCACGGAGTGCCTGGGCGGCGCCGAGGAGCTGGGCCACGGCGACCTCGATGACCGCTACGAGACGATGTGCGACCCCCGGCTGAACGGACGCCAGTCGCTCGACCTGGCCTTCCGGGTGGGCGAGCTGCTCCGGGCCAGTTCCTGAGACTTTTCCCCCGAGCCGGAATGTTGACCCGGTCACTCGGGTTTGGAACACTGGTTAATCCCGATCTGACAGGTCGGTTTTCCACGTCCACTCTCAGGAGAGTTCCTCCATGCTCCAGCGTGAGATCGATCCGGCTCAGCTGGCAGACATCGCGAAGTTCGAGACGATGCTCGGCAGGTACCTCGCCGGAGACCTCGACGACGACGTCTTTCGCGTCTTCCGTCTGA
>DASUCS010000087.1:0-5326 GCA_036275935.1 Acidimicrobiales bacterium | reverse complement strand
GTGGTACGTGCCCGAGTGCTCGCGCACGAGCAGCAACGTGTTGCGGAGCTGCAAGTAGTCGATCGCCGCGGACGCGGAACCGACGTACGGGTTCTTCACCATCGCTCCACGCACGAGTCCGCTCTCCCACCCCGCTTCCTTGGCCCGGAGCGCGAGATCGGCTTCCTCGCAATAGGCGAAGTAGCGCTCGTCGAAGATCCCGACTTCTTCGAGACAGGCGCGACGGGCGAGCATCAACGTGCCGTGCGGGTGACCGGCTGGCTCCCAGCCCTCACGAACAGTGGCCGGCGCGAGGATCCCGCCGAAGTACGGATCGAGCACGGGCGTCGCGCCGTCCCCGACGTCGGCACACGCGAGACCGGCCCGGGGCCTCCGCCCGAGCACGTCGAGCATGTGGCTGAGGCAGGTGGGCTCGGGAAGAGCATCGTGCGGCGCGAGAACGACCCACTCCCCTGCCTCTGCATCGTCGAGAAAGCGTCGATAGCCGACGTTGGCCGCGGGGCCGAACCCCAAGTTCGCGCCCATCGACAGCACCTCGACGTCGTCTCCCTCGACCTCGGGCAGCAGCCGCGAACCGTTGTCCACGACGGTGATCGTCACCGGCACGTCCTGCGACCGGAACGCGTCGATCGTGTCGACGAGACGTTCTGGTTGGTCGCGGTGCACGAGAACGACGGGGACTGGACGCACGGCGAGCGATCGTACGTACGTCAGCGACACGGAGACGAACGCGCCGCGGCTGCCGCGGGGTCGCCGATGTCCGCCGCGGCCACCGGCACACCACCGGCGCGAGCGCGATCGATCATCGCCCGCAGCCGTGACGCGGGAATGGCGAGCCCCTGTCCGCCGGCGTCGTCGCGGGCGTAGACGAGACCCGCGATGCGTCCGTCGGCATCGAGCAGTGGTGTGCCCGATTCCCCCACTCCGGGCTGCGGGGAGAACCGCAGCACCTCGGTGCCGTCGGCGAGATGCAGCGTGCCCTCGACGTGTCCATCCGTGATCGCCAAGTGGCCACCCGGATACCCGGCGAGCAGAACGGGGCTGCCCGGCTCGGGGTCGGCATCGGCCAACGCGACGGGCAACAGCGACGGTCCGTTCGTCACGAGCAACGCGACGTCTGCGTTGTCGGCACGCTCGATCCGCTCGACCTCGAGCTCCTGATCCCCGCACCGGGTCACACGGGTCACCGGATCGCGTGTGAGGTGCTCGTTCGTGAGCACGACGTGCGCGCCGACGCTGACGCCCGTGCCGCTGTCGAACGCTCCCCCGCCCCGGCTCTCCACTTGCACGACCTCGATGATGGCGCGCTCACGCGACAGCACAGGCGGCGGCCAGAACGTCACGGCGGTAGCCACGGGCTTCGGCGGCAACGACGGTTGCGCGGGTCCGATCGCGACAACCACGAGCGCTACCCCAAAGACGGTGACGCGCCCGCGGTTCACTCAGCTCACATCAGTGGCCGGGCGTCCGGAAGGATCGGCGCGGGCAGCGCGGTCGAACCCATGAGCCATGCGTCGACCGCCGATGCACACGAGCGGCCTTCTGCGATGGCCCACACGATCAGGCTCTGACCTCGTCCCATGTCCCCGCACACGAACACGCCGTCACGATTCGTGGCGAACTGGCCATCACGGGCCACGTTGCCACGCTCGTTGATCTCGACGCCCAGCTTCTCGAGCAGGCCGTCGCGCTGCGGTCCGACGAAACCCATCGCCAGCAGCACGAGCTCACACTCGAGCTCGAAGTCCGAGCCTTCGATCTTCTGGAACTTCCCGTCGACCATCTCGACTTCGTGCGCCCGCAACCCGCGCACGTTGCCCTCGTCGTCGCCGAGAAAGCACTCGGTGTTGACCGAGAACACGCGCTCGACGCCTTCTTCGTGGGCGGACGACGTACGGAAGATCATCGGCCAGGTCGGCCACGGGTTGGCGTCGGGCCGCTCGTCCGGGGGACGCGGGAGGATCTCGAACTGGTGGATGTTCGCGGCCCCATGACGAATGGCCGTGCCCAGGCAGTCGGCACCGGTGTCACCACCGCCGATGATCACGACGTTCTTGCCGTGCGCGCTGATCGGCGTCTCGTCGAGATCCCCCTCCTGAACCTTGTTGGCCAACGGGAGGTACTCCATGGCCTGATAGATGCCGTTGAGCTCGCGTCCGGGGATGGGTAGGTCGCGCCACGCCGTCGCACCCCCGGCGAGCACGACGGCGTCGTAGTGGTCGAGCTCGCTGACGGGCACGTTGTCGCCGACGTTCGCGTTCGTGCGGAACTCGGTGCCCTCGGCTTCCATCTGGTCGATGCGCCGCTGGAGGTGGCGCTTCTCCATCTTGAACTCGGGGATGCCGTAGCGCAGGAGTCCGCCGATTCGATCGGCGCGCTCGTACACGACGACCTCGTGGCCGGCTCGCGTGAGCTGCTGCGCGGCGGCAAGCCCTGCAGGGCCAGACCCGACGACGGCAACGCGCTCTCCCGTCTTCACCGACGGCGGCACCGGCACCACCCAGCCTTCGTCCCAGGCGTGGTCGATGATCGAGACCTCGACCTGCTTGATCGTCACGGGGTCCTGGTTGATGCCCAGCACGCAGGCCGCTTCGCACGGAGCGGGGCACAGGCGTCCGGTGAACTCCGGGAAGTTGTTCGTGGCGTGGAGTCGGTCGATGGCGTCGCGCCAGTGATCGCGCCACACCAAGTCGTTCCAGTCCGGGATGAGGTTGCCGAGCGGGCAGCCGTTGTTGCAGAAGGGGATGCCGCAGTCCATGCAACGCGACGCCTGCGTACGCAGCTCACCGTCGGGGAACGGCTCGTACACCTCGTGCCAGTCGAGGATGCGCACCGGCACCGGCCGGCGAGTGGGCAGCTTGCGCCCGTGCTTGAGAAAACCGGTCGGATCAGCCATGTCCTTCTCCGCAATTCCAGTGCAGAGCGACACAGAAATGTGTCGCTCTGCACTGGATTTCGATCAGTCGGTCAGCCATGAGCGGCCGCCATCACTGCCTCGAGCACGTCTTTGCCTTGCTCCTCTGCGTTGCGCATGGCGTCGAGCACACGCTTGTAGTCCTTCGGGAACACCTTCTTGAACGCTCGGACCTCGTCGTGCCAGCGCGCCAAGATGCGCGCTGCCACCGCCGAGTCGGTCTCCGACTGGTGCTTGCGGATGATGTCCCGCAACCACTCGCGATCGTCGGCTTCCATCGGATCGACGTCGACCATCTCGAAGTTGAGCCGGCGCACGAACGTGTCGTCCGGGTCGTACACGTAGGCGAGACCACCGGACATGCCGGCGCCGAAGTTTCGGCCGGTCGTCCCGAGCACCACGACGCGACCGCCGGTCATGTACTCGCACGCGTGATCGCCGACGCCTTCCACGACCGCGGTCGCACCGGAGTTGCGCACGCAGAACCGTTCGCCGACGACGCCACGGATGAAGCACTCACCGCCCGTCGCGCCGTAGAGGATCACGTTGCCGGCGATGATGTTCTCTTCGGCGACGAAATCCGGATGCACGTTGTGCGGCGGACGCACGATCACGCGGCCGCCGGACAGGCCCTTGGCGAAGTAGTCGTTGGCGTCACCTTCGAGCCGCAACGTGATGCCCTTGGGTACGAACGCACCGAAGGACTGGCCGGCCGAGCCCGTGAACGCGATCTGGATCGTGTTGTCGGGCAGCCCGTTGCCGCCGTAGCGCTTCGTGAGCTCGTGGCCGAGGATCGTGCCGACGGTCCGGTTGACGTTGCGGATCGGCAACTCGAGCGTGACCGGCGAACCGTCCTGCAACGCGCCTTCGCACAGCTGCACGAGCGTCTGGTCGAGCGCCCGATCGAGGCCATGATCTTGGCGCTTCGTGCAGTAGCGGTCCTGCTCCCACGGTGACTCGGGCACGTGCAGGATCGGCGCGAGGTCGAGCCCCTTGGCCTTCCAGTGGTCGATCGCGTCCCGGGTGTCGAGCGACTCGACATGGCCCACCGCCTCGGCCACCGATCGGAAGCCGAGCTGCGCGAGGTACTCCCGCACTTCCTGGGCGATGAACTCGAAGAAGTTCACGACGAACTCGGGCTTGCCGCTGAACCGCTCACGGAGCACCGGGTTCTGCGTCGCGACGCCGACGGGACAGGTGTCGAGGTGGCAGACGCGCATCATGATGCAGCCCGACACGACGAGCGGCGCCGTTGCGAAGCCGAACTCCTCTGCCCCGAGCAGTGCGGCGATGACGACATCGCGTCCCGTCTTCAGCTGCCCGTCGGTCTGCACGACGATGCGATCGCGAAGACCGTTGAGCAGCAACGTCTGCTGCGTCTCGGCCAGGCCGAGCTCCCATGGTGCACCGGCGTGCTTCAACGAGGTCAGCGGCGAAGCGCCCGTGCCGCCGTCATGACCGCTGATGAGCACGACGTCGGCCTTCGCCTTGGACACGCCCGCCGCGACCGTTCCGACCCCGACTTCGGCGACGAGCTTCACGTGGACACGGGCCTGCGGGTTCGAGTTCTTGAGGTCGTGGATGAGCTGCTTGAGGTCTTCGATCGAATAGATGTCGTGGTGCGGCGGCGGTGAGATGAGACCGACGCCCGGCGTCGAGTGCCGGGTCTCGGCGATCCACGGGTACACCTTGTTGCCCGGCAGCTGCCCGCCCTCACCTGGCTTCGCACCCTGCGCCATCTTGATCTGCAGATCGTCCGCGTTCGTGAGGTACTCGGACGTCACGCCGAAGCGACCCGACGCAACCTGCTTGATCGCAGAGCGGCGCAGGTCGCCGTTCGGGTCACGAGTGAAGCGATCCGCGTCCTCACCGCCCTCGCCGGTGTTCGACTTGCCGCCGAGGCGATTCATGGCGATGGCGAGGTTCTCGTGCGCTTCCTTCGAGATCGAGCCGTACGACATCGCGCCCGTCGAGAACCGCTTCACGATCGCTTCGATCGGTTCGACCTCTTCGATCGGGATCGGTGCGCGCACCCCGTCCTTGAACTTGAACAAGCCGCGCAGCGTCGCGAGCTGGTTCGACTGGACGTCGACCATCGACGTGTACTGCTTGAAGATCTCGTAGCGCTTCGTACGGGTCGCGTGCTGCAGCTTGAACACCGTCTCCGGGTTGAAGAGGTGGAACTCGCCTTCGCGACGCCACTGGTACTCGCCCCCGACCCAGAGCGTGCGGTGTGCCGCTTCCTCGGGCCGATCCAAGAACGCGAATCTGTGGCGCGCCGCCACTTCCTCCGCGAGCACATCGAGCCCGACCCCGCCGAGCTTCGACGTCGTGCCGGTGAAGTACTCGTCGACGAGATCCTGCGCGAGGCCGACCGACTCGAACACCTGGGCGCCGGTGTACGACGCGACC
>DASUCS010000086.1:0-8986 GCA_036275935.1 Acidimicrobiales bacterium | reverse complement strand
AACCGTGACGCACTGCGAGGTGCTCCCGGCGGTCGGGCATGTTGCGACTTGGACGTCGCACGTGTAGCCGCCGCTCCCGCATGTCTCGCCGAAGGAGTGGAGCGCATTGTTTGTCGCGTTGAGCGCGATCGTGGAGGCGGTACCGACGGGCGCGACGGCGCCGGCGCGTGCGCCTTCAGTCGCCGCCTGGGTCATGTTCTGCCGAAACGACATCAGGTAGCCGTAGATCACGATGCCGAACAGCAACATGCAGAGCGGCGTGATGATCAGTGCCAACTCGACGAGCGCGGTCCCAGCGTCGCCTCGGCATCGCTTGGGCGACTCCACTTGTGGTCGTTCCAACCTGCCCGACTCCTTGATCGTCCCTTTGTGGCGGGATTGACCAAGTGATGTATCGGTCCTTCGACCCAGGCAGCGCATGGCCCGATCGGGTGGTTTTCAGATGGCTAGATCGGACTACTCACCCTGTCGCCGCAAGGCATCGGCGAGGTTGACACTCACCGGGTCCTTCATGAGGTCTTCGAGCGGCGACGTGAGCGCCAGCGACCAGTTGGGCCGTTCGGTGGTCGTCCCGGGCAGGTTCGGCCGCTCGGAGATGCACAGCGCGTCGTCGAGCGTCGCCATGACGATCATCGAGGGTGCCGACGCGAGACGGGCGTAGGTGCGGACGACCACGTCCTCGACCGGCGCATCGTCCGTCAATCCGGTGAGTTCCACCAAGCACTCGCGTAGCCCGTGCCCCGCTTCCTCGTCTTCGCGGGTCCACACGCCGCCGATCGTCGGCAAGTCGTGGGTGGTGACGGCGGCCAGGGCTTGTTCGGGGAACTCCTCCGGCGGCTCGTCTTCGAACCACACCAATCGGTAGGACAGCACGCCGCGTTGCGACAAGTGGTCACGCGCTTCGTCTTCGACGGTGCCCAGGTCCTCGCCGACGACGACGGCGCCGGCGCGAGCGCTCTCGAGCGCCACGATGTCGAGCAGGTCGGTCGCAGGGAAGCGGACGTAGGTACCGTCCGCGGGCGTGCCCTCGTCGGGGATCCAGAACAAGCGGAACAGCCCCATGACGTGGTCGATGCGCAGCGCGCCGCAGTGCTCGAGCGCGGCCCGCACCGTCTGGACGAGCGGGTCGTAGCCGACGGCCCGCAGCTTCCACGGCACGAAGGGGGGGAGTCCCCAGTCCTGACCGTCCGCGTTGAACGAATCCGGAGGTGCTCCGACGCGCACGCCGTCGGCGACGACGTCCTGCCACATCCACGCGTCGGCTCCGTTGGGGTCGAAGCCGATCGCCAGGTCACCGAGCAACGCGATCTCGGAGCCCGCAGTCGCGAGTTGATCGCTCAGCAGCCACTGCAACCAGCAGTGGAAGCGGACACGTTCATGGTTGGCTGCCGCGAAACGGGTCACGCCTGGACTGTCGGGGCGCCGGAACTCCGCTGGCCAGTCGCGCCACCCGCTGCAGTGACGCTCGGCGAGCACGCAGAACGTTGCGAATTGCCGGAGTGCGCTCGCACCCTCGGCGACGAACGCGTCGAAGCGTGCGTCGCCGTCGAACCGCGACCACAACGTCTCCAGCGCATGCAGCTTGAGTGCGTACACCGCGTCGCGGTCGATGGTGCGGTGCGTGTTGAGCGCGCGGCCGGTCAGTTGCGCCTCCGCCATCGCCTCATCGCCTGGGTCGAACCCGGGGACGTCCTCGATGCGCAGGTACAACGGGTTGCGGAAGCGACGACTGCTCGGGAAGTACGGGCTCGGCTCCTGTGGTTCGGTGGGCGTCGCCGCGTGCAGCGGATTGATCGCGACGACTTCGGCGCCGAGCCCTGTGGCCCACCTCGCCAGCGTGGCCAGGTCGCCGAGGTCACCGATGCCCCAGCTCTGTTCGGAACGGGTGGCGTACAGCTGCGCGGACCAGCCCCACGTCCGCAGTCCCTCCGGCAGCGCACACCGGTCGGGGGTGACGATCAGCCGGGTCGTGGGACCTCCGTCGTCCGGGTGCAGGTCGTGGTACCCGAGCGGCAGATCGCGGGGGAGCGTCCCGGCCGCATCGAGGCGCGTGCCGTCTTCGAGCACCAGCTCAGCGGGGCGCTGGATCGACGGTGCTCGGCCGTGGCGCACGAACCACACGGGACGCGTCGCGGGCGGTGGATCGGCGACATCGGCGAGGCCGCCCATCGCCACCCGCAAGGCGCGACGCGTTGCTTCGGGCGTCTCGTGCCAGCGGCCGGCGATGTCCCAGTAACCGTCTTCGATGCCCCAGGCGTCGGGAGTCATCCGTCCGGCTTACCCATCGGCACCTGGACCGTGTCCCGCGCGTGTGCGGATGAAGCCGCGCAACGCTTCGGCGTCGACGCCGGAGCAGGTCTGCTTGAAGAGCCACGCGGTGGCAACCACTCGGTCGGGCAACGACTGGTTCGGGGCGACGACGACCTTGTCCGACGCGAGGTCGGTGAGCTTCTTCACTTCATCCGGGGACAGGTCGCGGTACTGCAGCAACACCTGACCGCCTTCGAGCGCACCGACCTGTGCGGGACGTGACAGTGGGGTGGTGAGCACGCCTTGGAGCGACGCGCCAGGTGTGTGCGGTCCGGACGTCGGCGGGTCCGTGGTGTACGCAGGTTCGGGCGAGCCGGCGAGGACGTGGTTCAACGCCGGGTTCAAGGGCTCCGAATGCGCGGGCTGACACGCGGACGCCGAGCCACCACCGCTGCATGCAACGAGCGGCAGCGCGAGCAACGTGAGCACTACGAGCACGGCCGCGGACGACGGCACGGGCACGCGCAGGTTCGGGCGTTCGCGTAGGAGCGCGAGACCCGCGGCGATCAAGATTCCGCCCGCGACGATGCGCCACTCGAACGGTTCATCGAGCACCACGATGCCGACCGTCACCGCGACGACAGGAATGATGTACGTGACGACGGACGCACGCGTCGCGCCGACGTCGGCGATGATCCGGTAGTTGAGGAGGTACGCGATGCCGGTGCCGACGACGCCCAAAGTGGTGATCGCGAGCACGCGGTTGAGCGTGAGGTGGATGCCGCTCGCCGCGGTGGTCGCGACCGCGAATGGGAAGAGCAGCACCGTCGCCATCAGGAGCTGGCCCGACGCGGCGACGATCGGTTGGATGTCGGTGAGGTACTTGCGCATGTAGACGAAGGCGATGCCGTAGAACAGCCCGGCCACGACGGCCGCGAGGGACCCGAAGATCGACGAATGCCCCAGGTCGCCCGCCCCGAACCCCGCGGCGACGCCGACCCCGACGAAGCCCAGCAGCAGACCGAACACCTGCCAGGACCGCAGCCGATCCTTGAGGAACACGGCGGCAAGAACGGCGGTGAACAGCGGTGTCGATGCGTTCAGGACCGACGTGAGTGCGCTCGTGATCCGCTGCTCACCCCACGCCAGCAGCGTGAAGGGGAGCGCGTTCCCGAACAGCGCGGCAACGGCGAAGTGGCGCCACATCGTTCGTTCGCGCGGGAGGTGTCGCTTCGTCGACTGCAACGCGATGAGCAGGACCGACGCACCGAGCGCAACCCGCGCACACGCGACCGTGGGCGGCGTCATTCCCTCTACGGCGACCTTGATGAAGAGGAAGGACCAGCCCCAGATGAACGCGAGCAGGAGGAGGCGGCGGATCGGCTCAGTCAATCATGAGGACCGACGCTTCCCCGCGTAGAATGGTCGGTCCCATGTCCCGGTCCATGCTCGAGCGCAAACTCATCGAAGTGAGCGAACGACTCAAGCAGCTGCGCGCCGAGCTCGTGATCACCGACGAGCAGATGGTGCAGTTCGTCGACGAGGCCGATGACGCCCGGCTGCGGGCACTGGTGTCCGAGACCCCGCTCGCCGACCGGGAGCATCACGAGGCCCAGCGCCACGCGGATGCCATGGGTCGGCACCGAGCGGAGGTGCTGTCGACCATCGAGCAGCTCGAACGCAGACAAGATGAGTTGCTCGACCGCTTGTCGGCCGAAGGCTGACCTCTTCCCCTTCCAGGAGCTGCCCGGTGACCATTCGTGTCGTCATCGCTGAAGACGAAGCCATCATCCGTCTCGACCTGAAAGAGACCCTCGAAGAGGAGGGGTACCAGGTCGTGGGCGAGACCGGTCGTGGCGACGAGGCCGTCGAGCTCGTGAAGCAGCATCAACCCGACCTCGCCATCCTCGACGTGAAGATGCCGGGGATGGACGGGCTCGAGGCCGCGAGTGCCATCACCGCCGACAAGGGCGCCGCCGTGCTGATCCTCACCGCGTTCAGCCAGCGCGATCTGATCGAGAAAGCCCGCGATGCAGGCGCGCTCGCGTACCTGGTGAAGCCGTTCCAGAAGAGCGAGCTGATCCCCGCAGTGGAAGTCGCGCTCGGCCGCTTCCAGGAGATGAAGGCGCTCGCCGAGGAGAACCTCTCGCTCGCCGACCAACTCGAGACACGCAAGCTGGTGGACCGCGCCAAGGGCAAGCTCATGGACGGCCACGACATGTCCGAGGGCGACGCGTTCCGCTTCCTGCAGAAGACAGCGATGGACACGCGCAGCACGTTGCGCCAGGTGGCTCAAGACGTCATCGACGGCAACCTCAAGCCCTGAGTGGACGCGTGAGCTGCGGCTGAGCCCGGAAGGGCCGCCGTGGCTGTCGATGGGGACGGCGCGTACCGCTGGCGCGCTCACGCCGATTGCCCACAGAGCCGAGAAGCAACGTCTGCTGCGCGAGCACCGCAACGACGTGCTCGCGGCGACGAACGACGCGCTGCTCGCTCCGCTCGAGCGCGCTGCGCTTCGAGTCGAGGAGGATCTCTGCGTCCTCATCGACGGCGTGCTCGTCGGTGGGTGTGTCTGCTTCCTGTCGCACTGGAAGCTCACCGACATGATCGGGCGGCCCGTGAGCGAGGTCCACGCGCGAGTTCCGCACTACGCGGAGGACCTCTCGACCAAGGTGGACTCGTTCTTGCGTCGACTGACCCCGCAGGCGGTGGTCGGACGGCGCAATTTCACGATCCACGAGTTGCCGGACCTGTTCGCGCCGGTGACGCCGTCGCTTCAGGGCGTGCCGCCGGGCGACCAGTGGTTGCGAAGCGAGCGTCAGACGCTGCGCCGCCTCTACCGCAGCGGCGCCGTGCTGTTCACGATCAAGACCGATCAGGTGCAGCTGAAGGACCTCGACGTCGACACCAGGGAGAGGCTGGCGGTGCGATTGCGGGCCGAGCCTGCCGACCTCATCGGCTACCGCGATCTGACCGACCGCCTACCAGCGCTCATGGACTATCTGTCGCCATAGGGTGGGCTTCGTATGTCGAAGCTGATGCTGATCGACGGCAACTCGCTCACCTATCGCGCCTTCTTCGCGCTCCCGACCGACATCACTCTTGCGTCCGGCCAGGTGACCAATGCCGTCTACGGGTTCACGTCGATGCTGCTGAACCTCGTGCGTGACCACCAGCCGGACGGCATCGGTGTCGCGTTCGACCGACCCGAGCCGACGTTCCGCCACGAGGCCGTGGCCGACTACAAGGCCGGCCGCAACGCCGCACCCGACATCCTCAAGCAGCAGATGGGTCTCGTGCGCCAAGTCGTCGAGACGCTGCGCATCCCGATCATCGATGCGCCGGGATTCGAAGCGGACGACATCATCGCCACGCTGGCGACCGAAGCGCGCGACCAGGGCGACGAGGTGCTGATCGTCACGGGTGACCGCGACGTCTACCAACTCGTCGAGGATCCGCTGATCCGCGTCATCTACAACCGTCGTGGCGTGTCGGACTACGCGAACTACGACGAGGCCGGCATCGAGGAGCGCACGGGTGTGCCGCCCAAGCTGTACACGCAGTACGCAGCTCTGCGTGGCGACCCCTCCGACAACCTGCCGGGCGTCCCGGGCGTGGGGGAGAAGACGGCGGCCAAGCTCATCAACAGCTACGGCGGCATCGACGGGATCTACGAGCACCTCGACGAGCAGACGCCGAAGCTGCGGGCGAACCTCGCCGAGCACGAAGCGCAGGTGCGTAGCAACGCCGACGTGATGGTGCTGCTGCGCGACGTTCCGCTCGAGATCTCACCGGACGGGTTGCGGCTGGAGCCGTTCGATCAGGAAGAGGTGCGCAAGCTCTTCGACTTCCTCGAGTTCCGGACGCTGCAGGAACGGCTGGCGGAGGCCTTCGCCGACGTCGAGGGTGTGGCGCTTCCCGCGACCGCGGTGCTCGAGGCCGAGGTCTCCACGATCGATGCGCCGTCCGACGCGGTCAAGCTGCTGAAGGAGTTGCTCAACGGCTCGACGCCGCTCGCCATCGAAGCGGCCTGGGACGGTCCAGAAGGTCGTAGCCCCCTCGTCGGCCTCGCGCTCGTGACCGACGGCGACGCGTCCGAGACGCGTTGGTTGCCGCGCGAGGTGCTCGACGACGTGAAGGTGCGCGACGAGTTGCGCGCGCTCGTTGGCGACGGGGGACGACCCATCGCCGCACACGGCGCCAAACCTCTGATGCGTGCGTTGCTCGGCCAACTCGACGCCGATCTGCACACGCTTCGGCTCGACACGATGCTCGCGGCGTACCTTCTGGATCCGGCCGAGTCGCGCTACCTCCTTGCCGATCTGTTGCTGCGGTACGCGCAGCTCGAGCTCCCGGTCGGTGGCGGGGCCGCGAGCGACGAGCTGCAGCTCGATCTCGAGGGTGACAGCGTGCCGCCGTCGTTGGACGCCGCGCGGCGGGCACTCGCCGTGGACCGCTTGGTCGCACCGATCTCCGCCGCCCTCGACGCGCAAGGGCTCAGCGCGCTGCATGACGACATCGAGATCCCGCTCGTCCGCGTCCTCGCCCGGATGGAAGACGTCGGCATCGGCGTCGATGCTGCAGAGCTCAAGCACCTCAACGACACCCTGTCGTCCGAGTGCGACGAGCTGACAAAAGCGATCTGGGAGGACGCCGGCGAGGAGTTCAACGTCAACTCCACCTTGAAGCTGCGCGAGATCCTCTTCGACCGGCTGGGTCTGCAACCCCAGAAGAAGACCAAGACCGGTTACTCGACCGATGCGTCGTCGCTCGAGAAGCTGGCAGGGCAGCATCCGATCGTCGACCACCTGCTGCGCTACCGCGAGGTCGAGAAGCTGCGGGGGACCTACGGCGAAGGCCTTCTCGCCGAGGTGCAAGCGGATGGTCGAATCCACGCGACGTTCAACCAGACGGTGGCGCGTACCGGGCGACTCAGCTCCGACGCGCCGAATCTGCACAACATCCCAGTGCGCAGCGAGCTCGGTCGTGAGTTCCGCAAGGCATTCATCCCGGCTGCCGGTTGCGAGCTGCTGATCGCCGACTACAACCAGATCGAACTGCGGTGCATCGCGCACCTGGCGGAGGATCCTGGGCTCATCGCCGCGTTCGAGTCCGGACAGGACATCCACAACGCGACTGCAGCGCGGGTCTTCGATGTCGCACCCGACAAGGTCACGATCGATCAGCGGTCGAAGGCGAAGATGGTTTCGTACGGCCTCGCCTACGGCATGGAGGCGTACGGCCTGGGGCAGCGGCTCAACATCCCGACCGACGAAGCCCAAGTGATCCTCGACGCGTACTTCGAAGCGTTTCCCAACGTGAAGGCGTACATGGAGCAGACCGTCATCGAGGCACGCGAGCGCGGGTACACCGAGACGCTGTTCGGCCGGCGGCGTCAGATCCCCGAACTGTCGTCGGGCAACTACCGCATCCGGCAGGCCGGTGAACGCCAGGCGATGAACGCCGGCATCCAAGGGCTTGCCGCGGACATCTTCAAGGTCGCGCTCGTTCGACTCGACGCCGCGCTGACCGATCAGGAGCTCGCGAGCCGCATCGTCCTGCAGGTGCACGACGAAGTGCTCTTGGAAGTTCCACCCGACGAGCACGACGTCGCGACCGAGCTCACGTCGACGGTCATGGCCGGGGCGGCCGAGCTACGGGTACCTTTGGCGGTGAACTTGGCGTTCGGTACGACATGGGCGGACGCCAAGAACTGAACATCGTGGGGGTCGACGAATAGATGTCAGTTCCGCCGCCAGAGCACTTGCATCTTGGTGAACGCATGCCCGGGACCGTGTGGCGCGCCCTACGGCCGCTGCTGGTGTTCCTTCTCGTGGTCGCGATCGGCTACGGGCTCGTGTGCGCCGGGATCGCGATCACGACCGCGGACAAGTGCGGCGACAGCGGTCACTTCAACACTGCCAAGGAGTGGAACTGGGTTCCCCCGAAGTGGGAGTGCGTCACGAGGCTCCCCGGCGAAGGGTGACGAGCGAGGAGCCCTCGCACTGGTTCGAGCCGCTGGCCGACCACCTCGGTTCGGCCTACCTCCGCTACTCGTTCACGAAGGGAACCGCGCAAGAGGTCGAGTTCCTCTGCGACGCGCTGTTGCTCCAACCGGGTGATCGCGTGCTGGACGTCGGCTGCGGTCCCGGCCGACACGCGAATGCCTTCGCCGCTCGCGACATCGATGTGGTCGGCATCGACATCGCCCAGCGGTTCATCGACCTCGCCAGGGAGAACGCCCCGGCAAATGGCCGGACCCGCTTCGAACGGCTCGACGCGCGGCAGCTGCCGTTCCACGCGGAATTCGATGCGGCCATCTCCCTCTGTCAGGGCGCATTCGGGCTCGTCGGCGCCGGCGACGACGAGGCGGTCCTCGCCGGCATCGCCCAGTCCCTGAAGCCCGGCGGTCGATTCGCGATCAGCGCGTTCTCGTCGTACTTCCAGGTTCGCTACCCGCAGCCGGACGGCACGTTCGACATCGACAGCGGCGTGCACCACGAGCGCACCGTGATCAAGGACGAGGCCGGCACCGACGCGGAGGCCGATCTGTGGACGACCTGCTACACGGCGCGCGAGCTGCGTCTGCTGACGGCTCGCGCCGGCCTGGCCGTCGACGCGGTCTGGTCGGTGACACCGGGGGCCTACGAACGGACACCGCCGACGATCGAGTCGCCCGAACTGTTGATTGTCGGACGGAGGCCGTAACCCTCAGCTCTGATAGCCTTTTGGGCCG
>DASUCS010000085.1:0-10299 GCA_036275935.1 Acidimicrobiales bacterium | reverse complement strand
GAGCAGGTCGTCGCGGACCACGGCACCGTCAACCTCGTGTTCAACAACGCGGGCGTGGCGCTGGGAGCGACCATCGAGGGAGAGTCGTACGCCGACTTCGAGTGGTTGATGAGCATCAACTTCTGGGGTGTCGTGCACGGCACGAAGGCGTTCCTGCCGCACCTGAAGCAGGCGGGCGAAGGTCACATCGTCAACCTGTCCAGCGTCTTCGGGTTGATCAGCGTGCCGGCGCAATCTGCCTACAACGCGTCGAAGTTCGCAGTGCGCGGATTCACCGATGCGCTGCGGATGGAGCTCGAGATCGAGGACTGCGGCGTGTCGTGCACCACGGTCCACCCGGGCGGCATCAAGACCAACATCGCCCGCAATGCACGCATGGATCCGAGTGCCGAGATGCTCTCGGGCGACGCCGGTGGGGCGGATGCCTTCGACAAGATCGCGATGACGAGCGCGAAGAAGGCGGCCCGCCAGATCATCGCCGCGGTCGAGAAGAACAAGCGGCGGGCGCTCATCGGTCCGGATGCCAAGGTGATCGACCTGCTGTCGCGCCTTCCCGCCTCGCTGTACCAGCGAGGGTTGGTGGCCGGGGCCTCCCGGCGCCGTCGTCGCACCTGAGATCCCCGATTCGCGGCATGATGCGCATGCCATGACCGCGGTGGGCACTGCGCGACGCACGACGGATCGGATCCCCTACAAGTGGATCGTCGCCATCGTCTTCGTGTGCGGGATGTTCATCGACATCCTCGACACGACGATCGTCAACGTCGCACTTCCCGATCTCGCTCGCGAGTTCAACGCGGACACCGCGTCGATCGAATGGATCGTTCTCGGGTACCTGCTGTCCCTCGCCGTGTGGATCCCGGCGTCAGGGTGGATCGGCGACAAGATCGGTACGAGACGCGTCTTCCTGTTCGCACTCGCGATGTTCACGGCTGCGTCTGCGCTGTGCGGGCAGGCACAGAGCCTCGGCGAGCTCGTCGGCTTCCGTGTGTTGCAGGGCGTTGGTGGCGGCATGCTCGTGCCCGTCGGCACGGCGATGCTGTTCCGCGCCTTCCCGCCGATCGAGCGGGCGAAGGCATCGACGGTCCTGATCATGCCGACGGTGCTCGCGCCCGCGCTCGGTCCGGTCCTGGGCGGATGGCTCGTCACCGACGTGTCGTGGCGGTGGATCTTCTACGTCAACCTGCCCGTCGGCATCCTCGCCTTCATCATCGGGTTCTTCTACTTGCGCGAGGAACGCGAGGGCATCGCCGGCCGCTTCGACCTGCCCGGGTTCATCCTGTCGGGCGGCAGCCTCGCCCTCGTGCTCTACGCACTGTCGCGAGGACCCGACCAGGGCTGGACGTCGCCGGCGATCATCGTCACTGGCTTCCTCGGAGTCGTCGGCTTCGCGGCGCTCGTGTTCGTCGAGCTGCGGGTGCCCGAGCCGATGCTCGCGCTGCGGCTCTTCCAGGAGCGGATGTTCCGCAACGCCAACATCGTGCTCACGCTGACGTACGGCAGCTTCATCGGTGTGATCTTCCTGATGCCGCTGTATCTGCAGACGTTGCGCGGCTACACCCCGCTCGAGTCCGGCCTGACGACGTTCCCGCAGGCCCTCGGCGTCATCGTGTCGAGCCAGCTCGTCGGGCGGCTGTATCACCGCGTCGGTCCGCGCCGACTGATCGTTCTCGGCATGCTGGCGATGTCAGTCGTGACGCTGCCGCTCGCGTTCATGACGCTCGGCACCGATCTGTGGACGATCCGGTTCATCATGTTCTCGCGCGGCATCGCCATGGCCTTCGCGTTCGTGCCGATGCAGGCGGCGACGTACGCCAACATCACGCCCGTGGACACCGGCCGCGCGTCGGCCATCTACTCGACGCAGCGACAGGTCTCCGCGGCACTCGGCGTTGCCCTGCTCGGCACCGTGCTCGTCAGCCGCATCGACTCCGCCACCGCCGGACTCACGGATCCCGTGGCGATCGCGCACGGCACGCTGAGCGGGTATCGCACGGCGTTCTTCGTCGGCACGTGTCTCGTCGGTCTCGCGTCGCTGTCCGGGTTGCTCATCCGCGACGAGGATGCGGCCTCGACGATGCTCTCGCGTGCGCCAGTCGACACGACTGCGAGTGTCGAGATGCCCGCAGAGGAGACGCTTCCTGCGTGACAGCGGTACCTTCCCAGTCGAGATGTCTGCAGTAGATCCGGCGGACGGCCGGTCGGAGGACCGGCTCAAGCACTTCGAGTCCCTCACCGATGCGGCGCTGGCACACCTCGACGTCGAGGACCTGCTGGTCGAGCTGCTCGACCGTGTGCGCGAGATCCTGCACGTCGACACGGCCGCGGTGCTGCTGCTCGACCCCAACGGCCGACACCTCATCGCCACCGCCGCGCGCGGCATCGAAGAGGAGGTGACGCAAGGCGTCCGCATCCCTGTCGGTCGCGGGTTCGCCGGCAAGATCGCCGCCGAGAAGCGTCCCGTCATCCTCGATCGCGTCGATCACACGAATGTGCTCAACCCGATCCTGCGCGAGCGAGGCATCCACTCAATGCTCGGTGTACCGATGCTGAGCGGCGGCAACGTCGTCGGCGTGCTGCACGTCGGCACGCTCACGCCGAGGACGTTCACCGCTGCGGACACCGAGCTGCTGCAGCTCGTGGCCGACCGGATGGCTCTGGCCACCCAGGCTCGTGTCTCGGAGGTCGAACGCGCCGCGGCGATCACGTTGCAGCGCAGCCTCCTCCCGGGTCTGTTGCCGGCGATCGCCGGCCTCGAGTTCGCGGCTCGCTACGTACCCGGCGAAGCGGGTGGCGTCGGTGGCGACTGGTACGACGTGTTCGTCTTGCCCAACGAGTCGTTGTTCGTCGTGATGGGCGACGTCGCCGGTCGCGGGCTGCGAGCTGCGGTGGTGATGGGCCGGCTGCGCAGCACCCTGCGCGCCTATGCGCTGATCGTGGAAGATCCCGCCGAGATCCTCACGCTCGCTGACCGCAAACTGCGCCACTTCGAACAGGCCGAGATGGCGACCGCATTGGCCGCAGTGATCGACCCGACCCTGTCGAAGATCACGATCTCGTTGGCCGGACATCCGACTCCGGTGATCGTCGACGAGTCGGCCCCGGGCGCGCTGATGGAACTGCCCATCGACCCACCGCTCGGGATCGGCCTCGCGCCGAAACGACGGTCGACCACCATCGACCTGTCGGGCGATTCCGTGTTGTGCCTCTACACCGACGGCCTCGTCGAACGGCGAGGGATCTCCCTCGACGACCGTTTCGACCTTCTGTGCTCGACCGTGTCGCTGGATTCCGCGGAGGCGGTGTGCGCCTCGGTGATGGGCCGTCTCATCGGGTTGGACCCGCCGAACGACGATGTCTCGGTGCTCGTCCTGCGCCGGACGGAGGCAGATCTCTCCGCTCCGATGCAGATCGACGTACCAGCGCGCCCGTCCTCGCTGCGCGAGATCAGGACCGCCTTCCGCCGTTGGCTCGCCGGCATCCGCGCCACAGAGGACGATGCCAACGACCTCGTCGTGGCCGTCGGCGAGGCCACCGCCAACGCGGTCGAACACGCCTATGGAGCCGCGGGGGGTACGGTGACGGTGCGGGCCGAACTGGACGGAGACGACGTTCTCGTACGTGTATCCGACACTGGTAACTGGCGACCGCCGCGCGGTCAGGGCCGTGGGAGAGGCACCTTGATCATGCAGACAACGACCGACGACTTCCGCGTTGATCGACGAACCGATGGCACCGACGTGATCCTTCGCCGGCGTCTGACCCGATGATCGAACCGACAGCGTTCGTCACCGTCTCGTCGCAAGGCGACCACGTGTCGATCTCGATCGAAGGCGAGATCGACCTCTCGAACGCAGACCAGATCGAAGAAGACATCACCACCGCGATCCCCAACCACTGCACGAGTGCGTCGGTCGATCTCACCGATGTGACCTACGTCGACAGCGTCGGGATGCGGGTCTTCTTCAACCTCGTGGCACAACTCCGCACTGCGCAGATCGAGTTGAAGGTGATCGCGCCACCGAGCTCACCGGCGCGCCGCATCGTGGACATCTCTGGACTGAACGCGGTCGTCACCGTCGAGCCCGTCTGATCGTCAGCCGGAGATCGCGCGCCGGAGCGCGTTCAGGTTGCCCTTCTCGATGACGGCTGCGCCCGCGGCCGTGGCATCGGTGATCACGTCGGACGTGATGTAGTTCGTGAACAACACGACGCGCGCCGGCGCGACCTGGAGGCGTCGGGCGACCTCGACGCCGTTGATCCCCGGTCCCAGCCGGTAGTCGACGACGACCACGTCCGGATGGTGCTTGTCGTAGAGCTCGAGCGCGTTCTCGCCGTTCAGCGCAGAGGCGACCACCTCGTGACCCTCGAGCCGCAGATCGAGCAGCAACAGGTCGAGCACCGCTTGGTCGTTGTCGGCGATGAGGACTCGTAGTCGATCGGTGCCCGTCACCGTTCGACGGTGACGGGCTCGCTCGATTGGCCGTCGGTCGAGCCGGCGGACACCAACGGCAGCGTGAACCCGATCGTGGCACCGCCGCCCTCACGGCGCTCCGCCCAGATCTGGCCACCGTGGGCCGTCACGATCATCTTGCAGATGTACAGGCCCAAGCCCGTTCCGGACACACCGGTGTGACGGCCGCGGCTGAACTTCTCGAACGTCCGACCTAATTCGTCGTCCGTCAGACCGAGACCACGATCGGACACTTCGACGAGCGCCTCGTTGTCCCGGGTGCCGATGACGATGTCGATCTCGCTCCCCGACGGAGAGTTCTTGATCGCGTTGTCGAGCACATTGGTCAGCACCTGCTGGATCCGCTCGGGATCGGCGCGCGCTGCGATCGGTTGATCCGGACCCGAGATGACGAGCTCCCGGTCAGGCGCCGGCAGCGCGTGCACCGCGTTCTCGGCCGCTGTCACGAGATCGACGACCTCGAACGCGTAGGGCAGCTCACCCGCTTCGATGCTGGCGGTGTCGAGCACATCGCGGCTCAGCGCGTGGAGACGGCGAGCGTTGGCGTACGCCTGCGTGACCGTCTTGTGTCGATCCTCATCGCTCAACTCGTTCCAGTGATCGAGCAACGTCTGCAGGAACCCGAGCTGTCCAGTTGCCGGTGTGCGCAGCTCGTGCGACACGATGCTGATGAACTCTTCGCGGGTGTCGTTGAGATCGGCGAGCCGCTTCTGCTCGCGGCGTGAGGCGCGCAGGCGTGACAACAGCACGAAGAACGTCAACCCCGCACCGAGCGCAGTGACCACGATCAGCAACAGCAGCGCCGAGCGCAGCGGTCCGGTGAGATCTCCCTCGAACTCATTCGTCCGCTGCCGGAACACGGCCGTCCATCCGACGCTCGGGATCGGCGTGGTGGCGGTGACGGTGTCGCCGTGGCGGTGGAACCCTGCGGTCGTGTCGCGCAGCACGTCGTCCGCCTTCGTCCCGACGATCGCTGGGTTGGTGGACGACACCACGACGCCGGTGTTGTCGATGAACGAGTACTCGTCGGTCTGTGCCCGCCGGAACACCGTGATCAGCTTGGTGAACGCCGAGTCGGCGGCGACATCCGACTCCTGCAGGATCGCGCCGGCCACGGGCCCGCCCGTCCCGGCCTGGATCGGTCGTGCGATCGCGATCGTCGGCAGCGGTGTCGTGAGGCTCTTGTCCGACACGACGAGCACCGCAGGCTTTCCCTTCAAGACGCCGTCGAGCCCGGGACGGTCGAGCTTCTGCCCGACGGTTGCAGGATTCGTGAGCAACGTGCCGTTCGTGACGACGCCTTCGGGGTTGACGAGGAGGTAGCCGGTGCGTGCAGTCGGTTGTGCGTTCTGAAGCACCTCGAGCCCTGCGCGGTCGGTGGCATCTCCCGGGTTGAACGTCCACGGCTGGCGAGTGGACGGGTTGGTCAACCCCACCTTCGACGTGAGGGCGGGCCCGAACGCACCGTCGAGCACCCGCGACAGCTGCTGCAACTGGGCGAGCTGCAGATCCTCCAACGCCTTGCGGCCGTTGCGCTCCGCGCTCTGCACGGCGGTCACGACGGACGCAACCAGCACCACCACGATCAGTGCGGCGATGACGGCGATGACGAGATCACGGCGTCTGGTCATGTCAACTCCCTGCGCTCGGACGCGCCGGCTCGGACTCCTGTGCAACAACGGGAAGCGACGCATCCCCCGCCAACGGGACCGTCACCCGGAACAGCGCGCCGCCGCCAGGTGCGTCTTCGACGGCGATCGTTCCATTGAGATGCAGCACGAGCTGGCGGGTGAGGGCCAAGCCGATGCCCACGCCGCGCGTGACGCGCGCGGATTCATCGGAACGATAGAAGAGCTCGAAGATCTTCTCGCGCTCTTCGGGCGGGACTCCGGGCCCGTGGTCGCGCACAGTCAGGACCGCACTCGAGCCGGATCGCTGGAGTCCGACGTCGATGGGTGAGTCCGCAGGCGTGTACTTCCCTGCGTTGGAGAGAAGGTTGACCAGCACGCGCTCCACCGCCAGCGTGTCCGCCATCGCGATCACGTCCGGCTCGACATGAGTGACCACTGATCGTCCTTCGAGCACGGACGACATCTGGTCCACGACGCTCGGCACGAGCTCGCTGAGGTCGATCGGGCGCAGCGCGGCAGTGAGACCGGAGCGTTCGAACCGCGCGAAGTCGAGGAGATCCTCGACCAGCACGCCGAGCGACCTGGCGTTGCGGCTGATCCGTTCGACGTAGTCGTTGCGGCGTTCGGGATCCAGGTCGTTGTTGCCCTCGAGCAATCCGGCGAATCCCTGGATCGCGGTGACCGACGTCCGCAACTCGTGACTCACCGAACCGATGAATGACGTCTTGAGCTTGTCGATGTCACGCAGGCGGCTGACCATGTCCTGCTCGTCCTGGTACAGGCGCACGTTGCCGATCGCCGCCGCGAGCAGTGCGCACACGGCCAACAACGCTTCCATCTGCGGCGGCTCGAGACCGGTGACGGCGCGGGCCTGGAACGCGCCCACGACGCGTCCCACGCGTTGCAGGGGGACCGTGACGATCTCGCCTGGCCGCGCGGACGTGGGGGGCGCGAGCAGATCGCTGAGCTCAGGGACTGCGGCGTTGATCCCGCTCCCCAATGAGAACACGCGCGTGAGCGTCCCATCTTCGGTCACGAGACAGATGGACGCACCGTCGAGGTCGAGCTCGTCGCCGATCTCCACGACGAACACCGGCAGGAGGTCGCCCAGCGCGAGGCTTTGCTGCAACAGCGGACCGACGCGTCCGACGAGCGCAAGCTCTTGGTTCCGGGCCTGGGCCTCGGCCACCGCCGCGGAGATCGAACGCTCACGGTTGACGACCACCGCAGTCGCGATCACGGCGAGCACGAGCCCGCCGGCCAGTACCAGCCACGGCGCGATCGAACCGGACGGTGTCGACCACGACTCCGAGCTCCACAGGACGCCGTTCGCCGTGATCGGAGTGACGACCGCATCTTTGGGCGGCGCGTCGTTCGCGCCGCGTCCCGCGGCCGCGAGCACGGTGTCGCCGTCGACGATTCGCAGGGAGATGTCAGGATCCGAGGCGGCCTGGTTGCCGACGATCGTCGACACGTCACTCAGCGAGACCACGTACCCCTTGACCGTCTCCCGACGGCTGGTGATGTCCGGCGGCGCATCGGGGGTGCCGTAGAGCGGCAGTGCGTCGAGGATCGTCGGTCGACCGTCCGGACCGGGCGCGATGGCCGCGCCAGGCGCAGCGCGATCGCGTGCGAGCTCGAGTGCAAGCCTCCAGCGCGTCTGACTGTTGAGGTCGGAGCCCGTGAGCGATGGCGGGCTGTTGGACGTTGCCGCCGTCACGACGACGCGTCCGTCGGTCGGCGACACCTGGGCGATCGCGAGCGAACGGTCGCTGCGCGCCAGCCGCTCGACGGCGGCGCGCAGCGCGGCGTCGGGCATCGCCGGATCTCCGTCGATCGATGCCGCGGCGGTGGCGAGCAGTTGCGCGTCACCGTCCAACCGGTTGACGACCGACCCGGCTCGACCGGTGCTCACGGTCTGCAAGCCGGACTGTGTCGGTCCGCCCGTGGCGGCCCTGGTCGCGAAGAATCCTGCGACGGCACCCGCGACGAGCACGCCGCCCACCAACGCTGGCATCACCCAGCGGCGTGGTGTCAATCCGTGCCGAATCTCCACAGCGCTTCGGGGATACGGGACAGGTCGCCCTTCGGCACGCACGCCCTGATGCCCAACTCCGAGGCCTTGCGGTGTGTGTCGTCGTCCAAGAACGCGGTGTAGAGGATGATGCGCTGATCCGGCTGCTCGGCGAGGATCGTCTCCGCCGCCTCGAGCCCGGTCATGTCCGGCATCTGCTGGTCGAGCAGGATCACGTCCGGCTCAGTCTCGCGCCAACGTTCGATTGCCTCGAGGCCGTTCGTCGCGTTGCCGACGACCGTGAGGCCCTCGTTGGCGCGTTCGATCACGGCTTCGATCAGTACTCGGATGTCCGACTCGTCGTCGACCACCAACACTCCAGGCACGCCGACCCCCATGTGCTCGTGTCCCCAACGGAAAGCACGCACAGTGTGCCGGATCGGCGACAGTCGTGTGAGTCATTCTTCACGCGCAGTGAACGAAAAATGTTCTACGCATTTCGGGACACAACCCCACATACCTACGCGTGCGCCCGATTGGTTCCGTATTGGCGCGCACACCGGGGGTACGGCAGCAGCGTGCGCACCGGTTCGTCGTCTCCTCGCCGGGTCGTCGTCGTTGACGACTCGGAGCTGTTCCGCGACTTGCTCGTCGAGTTCTTGGAAGACGAAGAAGGCTTTGCCGTCGTCGGTACGGCCGACGACGGAGCGGCCGCCGAAGCGTTGATCGATCTGACCGACCCGGATGTCGTCATCCTCGATGTCCACTTGCCGACCATGTGCGGATTGGACGTGCTCGAGCACACGCGCCGCCGTCACTCGGACACGGTGTTCGTCGTCAACTCATCGGACGACGAGATCGAGCAAGAGGCCGTCCGACGCGGTGCGGACGTGTGCGTCGACAAGACGACGCCGTTCGACGAGATCTGCGATGCGATCGTGCACGCAGGGGAAGGCGACTGACCACGCAGCCCGCCTTGGCCATCACGCGTCCTCGGGAATGCTCCCCCCGCGGGCGCGGATGGCTTCAAAGCGCTCGGCGAAGTGCCAACGATGGCCTTCGAGGTCGGTGGCTTCGTACCGACGTTCGCCGAAGAACGCGTCCTGCAGCGTCATCGTGACGTCCGCGCCCTGCGCGACGGCATGGGCGTAGTGCGCGTCGACGTCGTGTACGTACACGTTGACCATCGTCGTCGTGTGCCCGAGCTCCTGTGGGCTGTAGATCTCGTGCACGTCGTGATTGGCGTGACCGATCATCAGCATCCCTTCGCCGAGCCTGAGCCACGCCAGCATGTGGTCGTCGTGCTCCATGCGGGCTTCGCGGATCTCCACGAGGCCGAACACTCGAACGAGGTAGTCGAGCGCGGCCCGCTCGTCCGTGTACGCGAGGCGCGGATAGATGCCCGGTGTGCGGTACGTCGGCGAGACCCTCTGCTCCGAGTCCTCGATCATCGACATCAAGCGCTCCTTCTGTCGGGACACGACCGCGGGGTCGCCGGGATCGTCGGGTTGCACGCGGTCGGGCTGCAGCGCTCGCAGAGGATCGAACTCGTCGCTGATGCCGCTCATTGTGCGACCTCCATCGGCACGTCGAGGGCGCGCAGCCGGCGGCGCACCCGGTTGAGGCGAGAGCGAACGGTTCCGATCGGGATCTCGAGTGAGGCCGCGATCTCCTCGTAGCTCAGCTCCTCCCAGACGAACAGGAGCAACGCGTCGCGTTCACCGTGCGGAAGCTCCGCGATCGTCTCGGACACGCGGGGCCACAGGTCAGCCGCGTCGATCGTGGCGGCGACGCCATCGGCGAGATCGGTCGGCGTCGATCGTTCGACCACCAGTCGCGCCGTGGCGCGGAGACGGCGCGCCTCGCGTCGACGGTGCTTGGCGAGGATGTTCGTGGCGATGCCGTACAGCCACGGCCGCGCGTCGGGCCGTGACGTGTCGTAGGTGCTGCGCCGCTCGAACGCCACGCGGAAGAGCTCACCGAGCAGTCCATCGGCCTCGCTCGGCCCGACGCGGCGAACGAAGTAGCGGTACAGGGTCGTGGCGTGGCGGTCGAAGATGGCGCTGAAGCGGGCCGGCTCGTCGAGCGATGCCGCGATGAGCGCCGCGTCGGAGTCCGGATCCACGCCAGTACTTTCCCGCACGATGGTCTCGGTTCGCCGTAACGGGTTGGCAGTAGGT
>DASUCS010000084.1:0-3167 GCA_036275935.1 Acidimicrobiales bacterium | reverse complement strand
CCTGACGCAGCTCGTTCAACGCAGGGATGCCGAGCACGCGATCGGTGACGTCGGGTTCCAGCCCGGCCAGCAGGCGTCGCGCCAGGGGATGTCGGTCGACCGCGGCGACCAACGTGAACAGCAACGTCGTGCGCCAGTCGGGACGGCCCGGGTTCTCGAACACGCTCGACAGGCCCTCGTTGATCACGGCCGCGGCGTCTTCGTCGAGGGCGGCCAGGAACAAGGCTTCCTTGTCGGCGAAGTAGGCGTAGGGAACGGTGCCGCCGACGCCGGCGTCGCGGGCGATGGTGGCGACCGAGGTGGCTCGAAAGCCTTCGCGACCGAACCGGGCGATGGCGGCATCGAGGATGGATTGCCTGGTCTGGGCACCCTTGGTGAGGGTCGAGGAACTTGCCGCCATGTGACGAGGATAACAAATATGAGGACTTGAGTAAATCTCTCAAATCATGCTACCGTCAGTAACATGACGGTCCAGACGAGCAACCCCGACCGCAAGGTCCCCACCCGTCGCATCTCCTTCGAGGAGTCGCTGCGCTCGGTCCCCAAGCACTTCGCCGCCGACGGCGATCTCATCCAGAGCCATCTCGCCGCCTCCCTGTCGTCGGTCTTCCCGGACGGTGAGGACTTCTTCGTGCGTTCGGTTCGCCATTTCCGCGACCAGATCAGCGACCCCGAGCTCAAGCGCCAGGTCGCCGGGTTCATCGGCCAGGAGGCCATGCACGGGCGCGAGCACCGCGTGTTCAACGATCGCCTCGACGCGCTGGGCTACCCGGCGAAGCGGTTCGAGCGCTTCACCAAGAAAGGCCTCGAGATCCGCACGAAGGTGTTCTCGCCCAAGTCGAACCTCGCGGCCACCGCGGCCCTCGAACACTTCACCGCCACGCTCGCGGAGCTCGTACTGACCAATCCCGATGTGCGCGCGATGTTCGGCGACGAGCAGGTTCGGAACCTCTTTCTCTGGCACGCGCTCGAGGAGTCCGAGCACAAGGCCGTTGCCTTCGACGTCTACAAGGCAGTCGGCGGATCGGAACGACTCCGCACGTTCACGATGAACGTCATCACTGTCGGCTTCGTCGGTGGCATGGCGTTCCAGGTCGCGATCTCGTTGCTGCGCGACAAGGCGACGTACAAGCGTGGCGCCCTTCGCAAGAGCTGGAAGAAGATCCGTCGCTCGCCGATCATGCAACGCGAGCTCTGGCAGCAGCTGCGCGACTACAACCGCGCTGATTTCCACCCCGATGACCGTGACACGACCGCACTGGTCGCGGAGTGGCGCGCCACGCTGTTCGGCGACGCCGGCACGCTGAACGACAAGCTCACGACAGCCGCGGCCTGAGAGGGTCGAGCATCGTGGAGCACGTCGATGTGCTGATCGTGGGGGCCGGGCTGTCGGGGATCGGCGCCGCCCACTACATCCAAACCGAGTGCCCGTGGGCGTCGTACGAGATCTTCGAAGCGCGCGACGCGATCGGCGGCACGTGGGACCTCTTCCGCTACCCGGGGATCCGCTCCGACTCGGACATGTACACCCTCGGCTACTCGTTCCGGCCGTGGACCGGCGAGAAGTCGATCGCCGACGGCGCGTCGATCCTGCAGTACATCAAGGACACCGCCGCCGAGTCGGGGATCGACCAGCGCATCCGCTTCAATCACCGCATCGTGCGCGCCGAGTGGTCGAGCACGGATGCCCGTTGGACGATCACCGCGGAGCGCACCGACACCGGCGAGCTGGTCGAGCGCACCTGCGGCTTCGTGTTCTCGTGCAGCGGTTACTACCGCTACGACCAGGGCTACTTGCCCGACTTCGACGGCATGGAGCGCTTCGGCGGCACGATCATCCATCCGCAGCACTGGCCTGAAGACCTCGAGTACGCGGGCAAGCGCGTCGTCGTCATCGGCAGCGGCGCCACCGCGGTGACCCTCATCCCCTCGCTGGCCGACAAGGCGGCGCACGTGACGATGCTGCAGCGCTCTCCGACGTACATCGCGTCGTTGCCGGCCAAGGATCCCGTCGCGCAGCTCTTGAGCCGGGTGCTCCCGCGCCGCTGGTCCGGTCCGGCCATCCGGTGGTTCAAGGCGCTCACGACGCAGTTGATGTACACGGTCAGCAAGAAGCGGCCCGAGCTCATCAAGCGGATGTTGCGCAAGGGCCTCGAGCGGCAGCTGCCCGAGGGCTACGACATCGACACGCATTTCACGCCCCGCTACGACCCCTGGGACCAGCGACTGTGCGTCGTGCCCAACGGCGATCTGTTCAAGGCCATTCGAGCCGGCACCGCGTCGGTCGTCACGGATCACATCGACACCTTCACCGAGAAGGGCATCCGGCTCGTGTCGGGCGCCGAGCTCGAGGCGGACATCATCATCACTGCGACGGGGCTCGAGCTGCTGTTCATCGGCGGCATCGAGATGATCGTCGACGGTGACAAGGTCGATCTCCCGAGCAAGCTGACCTACAAGGGCATGATGCTCGAAGGCGTACCGAACTTCGCGATCGCGGTCGGCTACACGAATGCGTCGTGGACACTGAAGTGCGATCTCACGTGCGACTACGTGACGCGGCTGTTGAATCGCCTCCACGAGACCGGTCTGACCACCTGCGTGCCGGTCAACCACGACGCCGCGGTGTCGCCGCAGCCGCTGCTCGGCCTGACGTCTGGCTACGTGATGCGGTCTGCCGATCGGTTCCCGAAGCAGGGTTCCAAGTTCCCGTGGCAGGTGCACCAGAGCTACTGGCGCGACTACCGGGCGCTGAAGATGAGTGACCTGGAGGACGACGCGATGGAGTTCAGTGGGCCCGTGGCCGCGGGCGCAGTGGCGGTCGCGTCGTGAAGGAGCTCAGGGGCCGCGTCGCCGCCATCACCGGGGCCGGGTCCGGGATCGGGCGCGCGCTGGCCGAGCAGCTCGCACAGCGCGGCACCCATCTCGCGTTGAGCGACATCGACGAGGTCGGCCTCGCCGAGACGGTCGCCCACTGCGAGGGCCGTGGCGTGAAGGTCACGTCGCAGCGCGTCGACGTCGCCGATCGCGCCGCGGTCGAATCGTGGGCCGAGCAGGTCGTCGCGGACCACGGCACCGTCAACCTCGTGTTCAACAACGCGGGCGTGGCGCTGGGAGCGACCATCGAGGGAGAGTCGTACGCCGACTTCGAGTGGTTGATGAGCATC
>DASUCS010000083.1:0-4505 GCA_036275935.1 Acidimicrobiales bacterium | reverse complement strand
GATGTCGTAGTGGTCTCGATGGAACGCGCGTGGAGGTAGCCCGAGTTGCGCCGCGAACGCATGCAGCTCGTCGTGTGACTCGTCGCTGACGAGGTGCGCCCACTGCAGACCGCGCTTGGGCCAGATCGGCGGGTCGACGAGGATCACGCCGGATCGTCGTCGGGGCCGTCGCCGGTGCTGGTCGGCAACGACACGAGTCCGTGCCCCCGTCGTGCCGATTCCTCGGCGAGCGAGATCACCTCACGCAACGGAAGGCCAGTGCGCTTGGCGATGCGGGCCGCGTCGTCGTGTTCGACCTTCACGCGGCCGGCCGACACCTTCACCCGCAGCGGATATCCCGCCACCTCCACCTCGTCTTCAGAGCGCGTCGACGGCCAGCGGTCGAGCATCGTTCCTCGGACGCCCAACGACCCCGTCTCACGTCGGAGGACGTCGGACACCTGCGCGCCGAGCGCGGGGTCGCACATCGCCGACACCGTGTAGGCCGGACGTCCCTTCTTCATCACGATCGGCGTCACCCACGCGTCGTTGGCGCCGGCGTCGAGCAGTGCGTTGATCGTGTGCGCCAGCGTCTCGCCGGTGACGTCATCGACGTTCACCTCGAGCTGCAGCAGCGGCTGGCCGGCGGCGAGTGCGTCGAGTCGCGCGCCCAGGACGACCTGCACGACGTTGGGTCGGCCGTCGATGTCGCGGGTGCCTGCACCGAACCCGGTCGCGCCGATCTCCATGGTCGGCATGGGCCCCCAACCAACGACGTTCGCCGCGAGCAAGGCGGCCCCTGTCGGTGTCGTGAGCTCGACGGGGACGTCGATGCCGTACGTCGGCGCCCCTCGAAGCAGTTCGACGACGGCCGGCGCGGGGATCGGAAGTGCGCCGTGCGCGGCGCGGGTCATGCCGGTGCCGTTGGCGACCGCCGATGCGAACACCTCGTCGACGTCGAGCACCTCCAACGCCGCTGACGTGCCGACGATGTCGACGATCGCGTCGAGCGCGCCCACCTCGTGGAAGTGGACCTGCTCCGGCGGCCGACGGTGGATGCGTCCCTCGGCGACGGCGAGTGCCTCGAACGTCGCGAGCGCGCGTCGTCGCACGCGTTCGGGTAGCCGAGCTTCTTCCACCATCGCCGCGATGTGGCTGTACGTGCGCACGACCGACGTCTCTTTCGTGTGGACGACGACGTGGGTCGATGCCATCCCGGCGCGCAAGACGGGCTCGGCCTCCAGCGACCATCCCGAGACCGGGATGCGCTCGCACAACGCGCAGATCTCGTCGATGTCCGCGCCGGCGTCGATCAGCGCGCCGAGCGCCATGTCCCCGGCGATGCCGGAGAAGCAGTGGAACCACGCTGCACTCGTCACGCGGGCGCTACTTCAGCATCCTCAGCACCGCGCTGGCCGCACCGAAGCCGTTGTCGATGCCGACGACGGTGATGCCCGATGCGCACGACGACAGCATCGCCAGCAGCGCGGTGACACCCTCGAGCGCCGCGCCGTAACCCGTCGACGTCGGCACCGCGACCACGGGCGCGGGCGTGAGGCCGCCCACCAAGCTGGCGAGCGCGCCTTCCATCCCCGCGATCACCACGACGGCATCAGCGTCGATGACGTCGTCGGCGGACTCGAGCAAGCGGTGCACCCCGGCGACGCCGACGTCCGTCAGTTGCTGCGCGTCGATCCCGTGGGCCCACAGCGTCGTGACGCACTCCTCGGCCACCGGTAGATCCGCGGTTCCCGCGACCGTCACGACGACGCGTTCGGGCCGGGGTGCGGCCGGTCGCCACACGACGGTGCTGCCCCGCACAGTGGCGTTCGGGTTCGCCACGACCACCGATTCGATCTGTTCGCGCGACGCGCGAGTCAGCAGCACCGGCAGGTCGCCTTCGCGCAGGAGCTCGGAGACGATGGCAGCGCAGTGATCGGGCGTTTTGCCCGGCCCGTACACGGTCTCGGCTCGGCCTTGCCGCAGAGACCGGTGGTGATCGACTCGCGCGAACCCGAGATCGGCAAAGGGCAACCGCCGGAGCTCGGCCAGCGCGTCGTCCGGAGACAGCTCGCGGGCGCGCACGGCGTCGAGCAAACGCCGGACGGTGCCTTCGTCCATGTCACCTATCCTGCTCCTTCATGCTGCGGGTCGGCTATCTCGGGCCTGAGGGCACCTTCTGCGAGCAGGCATTGCTCACGCAGGACGACCTCGCCGCGGGTGAGCTGGTGCCGTTGCCGACGATCACCGACGTGATCGACGCGACCGTGAGCGGCGAGGTCGAACTCGGTGTCGTCCCGCTCGAGAACGCGTTGGAAGGCGCGATCAACGTCACCCTCGACACGTTGACGTTCGACGCGGATGTGTTGATCCAGCGCGAGATCGTCATCGGCGTGCAGCTCAACCTGCTCGGCGTCCCAGGCGCGCAGCTGTCCGACATCAAGAAGGTGCTGTCGATCCCCGTCGCGATCGCGCAGTGCCGCTCGTTCCTGCGCAAGGAGCTGCACGGCGTCGAGCCGGTGGGCGCCAACTCGACCGCCGAAGCGGCGCGGCTGCTGGCCGCGAATCCCGACACGGCCACCGCCGCCATCGGCACGGCCTTGGCTGCGGAGATCTATGGCCTCGAGGTGCTCGCCGTCGACATCGAGGACCACCCCGAGAACCAAACGCGATTCGGTGTGCTCGCCCGGGACGCAATTCCTGCACCGACGGGCCACGACAAGACGACGATCGTCGTGTTCCAGAAGGCCGACGAGCCCGGCAGCCTGCTCTCGATCCTCCAGGAGTTCGCCGCCAGGGCCATCAACCTGACGAACCTGCACTCGCGTCCGACGAAGCAGGGCCTCGGCGACTACTGCTTTCTGATCGAGCTCGAGGGGCATCTCTCCGACGAGCTCGTGGCGGACTGCTTGCGGGACCTGAAGAGCAAGCAGGCCGACGTGAAGTTCTTGGGCTCGTACCCCGCCGCGTCCCCGCACGGGGAGTCGGTGCGTCGGGACGCCGATGCCGCATGGCGCAGGGCGAACGATTGGCTGCAGGAACTCAGGGCGCAGGTTCCACCCGGTCGGTAGATCGATTGGCGGAGCGAGAGGGATTCGAACCCCCGGACCCTTGCGGGCCAGCGGTTTTCAAGACCGCCGCCTTCGTCCACTCGGCCATCGCTCCGTTCACGATCGTCGCATAACGCGGTACGTTGCACTTCCTCTCGGAGAGGTGGCTGAGTTCGGTCGAAAGCGCCTTCCTGCTAAGAAGGTAAGGGGTGTTGAGCCCCTTCGTGGGTTCAAATCCCACCCTCTCCGCTACATTCAGCTAGCGCCGCGCTAACTATGTGACGCAGTTCACGCCGCCTGAGGTTGCGTTTGGGTGGCGAATGTTGCGAACATGTTGCGCACTTGCCATAGGACCCGTGCTGGGATGGGTGCTGTAGCCGACCATCGGTGACACCGCACCCCCACGTCCGCTCTTCCCCCCGAGCGCCGGCGTGAGCTCTACCCCAGACGATCGTCGATGCTCCTGTCCCTCACCTGGCGCGGCGCCCGTGCCGCTGCCCAGGTCGCAGGTCCCACCAACCCGCAGTCCGTTGGACGCGCGCGTCCCGAACTGCACTACAGGAGGAATCGAACTCATGACCAAGCGACTGCGATTCGCCCTCGCCGGGGTGGTCTTCGTTGCCGCTCTTGGCCTCAACGCGTGTGACATGCGGGCGCAAGCAGACGGAGTGTCGCCCGCGCAGGACGCCATCAACCAGGCCTTCGGGCCGATCGCCGACCAGGCGACCCGGGTGGCGGACTGCGAGTCCGGCATGGACCCGAATGCCATCAGCAGCGGCGGTGGCAACTACGGCCTGTTCCAGATCAACTACGTCCACAGCGACGCCTTCCAGGCCTTCACCGGTCAGCCGTACCACGACGGTGCACTCGACCCGTACGCCAACGCTGCGTACGCGAAGCACCTGTACGACGAGTCGGGAGGCTGGGGCCCCTGGTCCTGCCGCTGGGCGGCGTAACGCCTCTTGCACTTTGGGTGCGTGAGAGCAACGCCCGGGCAACTGGACACGCAGTGCGTGCTCGGTTGCCCGGGCGTTTGCAATTGCGGCGTCGCCTACACTCGCCACTCCAACCCTCGGCGCTCGTAGCTCAATTGGAGAGAGCATCTGACTACGGATCAGAAGGTTGGGGGTTCGAGTCCCTCCGAGCGCGCAAGAAGCCGCTGGTCAGCGGTGTAGATCGCTGACAGCCAGCCTCGCGTGCGACGAGGACGCGGGTTTGGGTAGTCGCCCGTGTTCGTCCAGCACCAGCCCACCGCGCAGGGCGCGCGTGCGACTGCTCACTCGGCGGCGGCCGCGACCGAGGGCTTTCGTCCGCGGCCAGGTGCGATGCGTCCGATCCAGCCGAGGCCATGGGCGGTGAACTGTTTGCGCCACGCCCGAACGGTGTCGTCGGTGAGGTGACACCGCCGCGCGATCTCCGCGTTTGAAACCCCTTCCACCGCGAGGAGCAGCACACGGGCCTGCAACCTCGCCCGCC
>DASUCS010000082.1:0-3344 GCA_036275935.1 Acidimicrobiales bacterium | reverse complement strand
GCAAGGGTGCGTGGCTCCTGTCGAACACGAACACACAGGACAGCGCGGGCATCTTCCTCCAGTACGGCGACACGAACGACGTTCCCGTGTGTGGGGACTGGGATGGCAACGGAACGCAAACGGTCGGGGTGTTCCGGCAGGGCATGTGGTACCTGCGAAATTCGAACAGCACCGGTACCGCGGACCTTGCCTTCGGCTTCGGGGACCCGACCGACATCCCTGTCGTCGGCGACTGGAACGCTGACGGGAAGGACTCCGTCGGTGTGTATCGCAACGGGGTCTTCTACTTGACGAACACGAATGCGACGGGTGTGGCTGATCGAGTGGTGGGGTTCGGCGACGCGGGCGATCGCCCGGTCGCTGGCGACTGGGACGGTGACGGCGACACCAACGTCGGTGTGTTCCGCGACGGCGTCTTCTACTTGCGGGATCGCAACGTCACGGGCACGGCCGACGAGACGTTCTCGTTCGGCGCCACCGGCGACTATCCGTTGGCCGGCGACTGGGACGGCAACCGCACGGACACGCCGGGAGTGGCGCGCTAGAGCAGTTCGTCCACCGCGGCGGCAGGCACGATGCGCCCGGCGGCCACGTCTGCTTCGAGTTGTGCGACCTTGCGCTGGAGCTCGGGATCGTCGCGGAAGCGGGCCACGAGCCGATCCTGCAACTCGTTCCACAACGCGCGGGTGGCTTGCTCGGCGCGTCGACGAGTGAGTGCGCCGGTGGCCTCGAGTGCGGCGTGGTGGCGCGCGATCGCGTCGGCCACCTCCGAGACGCCGTCGCCGGTGATGCCGCTCGTCATGACGACCGTCGGCTCCCATTCCTCGTGTTGCCGGCGCAGCAGCATGAGGGCGCGCTGGTACTCAGCGGCGACGTGGCGAGCGGACGCCGCGAGGTCGCCGTCGGCCTTCGTGACGACGACGATGTCCGCCATCTCGGTGATCCCGCGCTTGATGCCCTGCAGCTCGTCGCCCGCGCCGGGCGCGACCAGCAGCACGAACGCATCGACGATCGCGTCGACCTCGGTCTCGGATTGACCGACGCCGACGGTCTCGACGAGGACGATGTCGAACCCGGCGGCCTCGCACACGAGGAGGGACTCGCCGGTGCGGCGCGCCACGCCGCCGAGGGTTCCGCCCGAAGGTGATGGTCGGATGTAGGCGTTGGGGGAGCGACCGAGCGAACCCATGCGGGTCTTGTCGCCGAGGACCGAGCCGCCGGACCGGGCACTCGAGGGGTCGACGGCGAGGACCGCGACCTCGTGGCCCTGCTCGACGAGATACGAGCCGAGCGCGTCGATCAACGTGCTCTTGCCCGCACCGGGGGCCCCGCTGATCCCGACGCGAGTCGCCCGTCCGCTGTGGGGGAGCAGCTCGTTGAGCAGCGCGATCGCGTCCGCCCGATGGTCGGCACGCGTGGACTCGACCAACGTGATCGCTCGCGCCAACGCCCTCCGATCCCCGCCAATGACCTGCGTGGCCAGCCCCTGCGTTTGTGCGGTTGTATCGCGCGTTGAGCGCGCGTTACTACCGGCAGAACGGGGCGGGGGCTCCACTGTCACACCCACTCTTCATAGTCGAGTGCCATGCGTGACCGGGGACTCATACAGATCGCTGTGGACCAGGCTGGTGCTCTCACCGCCGCGCAGGCGCTAGGGCTGGGCTTCACGTACGCCCAGCTTCGGTGGCGCGAACGGGCCGGTCAGCTACGGCGAGTGCGGAAGGGGCTGTACGTCCACACCGCCTTTTCCGACTCATGGGAGCAGCGATTGTGGGTCGAGGTGCTGGCCGCCGGCGAACGCACCGTGGTGTCGACACAGGCTGCGTGCGCGCTCCATGGCTTTCGGCGCTCTCAGCCCGGCGTCATCGAGGTTCAGACTCCCGAGGGTGGAAGCCACACGCCCGTCTTCGGGACGATCCATGAGACCTTCTGGTTGCCGCGATCGCACATCGTCGAGGTCAACAAGCTGCCCGTGACGTCGGTTGCCAGGACGGTGTTCGACGTCGCCGGTCATCCAAAGCATCCGCTTGCATTCCAGAACGACCTGCTCAGGGCGAACCATGTCAAGCAGATGACGTGGTTGGTCAACCACGCGATCCGTGACCATGGCATGCGCATGCTCGACCTCGATCGCGTGCTCGCGTCGACTGGGCGTCGGGGTAAGCCGGGCACAGCGATAATCCGGGAGATCGTCGCCGACCTGGGCGTCGATTATGCGCCATCAGCCAGCGAGCTCCAGGACCTGTTCTCCGAGATGCTCGACGCGTACGGCGTTCCGCGTCCCGACGAAGAGATCGATCTCGGCACCGCGGAGCGTTGGGTCGGTCGCGTCGACTTCGTGTGGCGTCGCCAGCGGGTGATCGTCGAGGTCGACGGTCGACAACACGGCGCGCCACTGGATCGGCGAGCCGATCGCGCTCGGGATTCAGCGTTGGGTGGCGAAGGATGGACGATCATCCGGGTGACCCGGGCGGAGCTTGTCCACGAGCCGGAGAAAGTGATCGCTCGGATCCGTCTCGCGCTGGCAGCAGCTGCCTGATGCGCCGTTCCGCCGGTAGTAACGCGCGCTGACCGCGCGTTGCTACCGCACAAACCCCTACTTCAACAGGTCGAGGACTCGTTTGGCGGCGGCGGGGATGTTGGTGCCGGGGCCGAAGATCTCGGCGACCCCGTGCTCGCGGAGGAACTCGTAGTCCTTCGGCGGGATCACGCCTCCCACGATGACCACGATGTCGCCGGCGCCTTGCGCCTTGAGCTCGTCGATCAGCTGCGGCACCAGCGTCTTGTGGCCCGCGGCCTGTGACGACACGCCGATGACGTGCACGTCGTTCTCGATCGCTGCCTTTGCGACCTCGCTGGGAGTCTCGAACAGCGGGCCGAAGTCGACGTCGAACCCGAGGTCGGCGAACGCGGTACCGACGACCTTGGCGCCGCGGTCGTGTCCGTCCTGGCCCATCTTCGCCACGAGCATCCGCGGCTGGCGACCCTCGTCTCGCGCGAAGTCGGCGACTGCGGTGCGGATCGCGACGAAGTCCGGGTCATCGCTGTAGGCCTGGCTGTACACACCCGAGATCGCCCGGGTTTCGGCCTTGTGGCGCCCGAACACCCGCTCCATGGCGTCGCTCATCTCACCCACGGTCGCGCGAGCCCGAGCGGCGTCGACGCACAGCGCCAAGAGATTCCCGGAACCGCGGGCACCCTCCTCGAGCGCGCTGATCGCTCGCTGCCACGCATCGGCATCACGACTCGCCCGAACCTGCGACAGCCTCGCGATCTGCTGCTCGCGCACCTTCGTGTTGTCGATGTCCAACACATCGACGTGCTCGGGATGTTCGGGTCGGTAC
>DASUCS010000081.1:0-18371 GCA_036275935.1 Acidimicrobiales bacterium | reverse complement strand
CCCCGGCGTTTGCCGTCGGCGGCCGCAGTCGCGCCACACTTGCTGCGTGACCGACCAGGTCTCCGACACCTCGCCGGCACAGACTCGCCGCCGCCGCCCCATCTGGCGCGAGGTCGTCTACATCGTTGCGGTGTACCTCGTGTACTCCGCGGTCCGGAACAAGTTCGGGTCGGCAGGTGGACAGCCCGGACACGCGAACGGGATCGCCTACGGACACGCGCTCGACGTCATCCACTTCGAGCGGAGCCTCGGCCTGTTCCTCGAGCAGACCGCGCAGTCGTGGTACCTCGACCTGCCCGCGCACGGGTTGATCCAGGTCTGGAACGTCTTCTACGGCACTGCTCACTTCGTGATGACGGCGGGGGCGTTGATCTGGCTGTTCCTGCGCGACCCCGAGCGCTACCCGCGGTGGCGCAACACGCTCGCGTGCACCACGTTGCTCGCGCTGGTCGGCTTCGCGTCGTTCTCACTGATGCCGCCGCGGTTGCTGGACAAGCCCATCGAGCACTACGGGCCGCCCCGCGTCGAAGAGCACTTCGGGTTCGTCGACACGCTCGAGGAGTATCCGACGTTCTGGTCCTTCGACTCGGGCGGCTTGAAGAAGCTCTCGAATCAGTACGCGGCGATGCCGAGCCTGCACATGGGCTGGTCGTTGTGGAGCGCGCTCGTGCTGTTCCCACTCGTGCGCCGGAAGTGGGCTCGGGTGCTGGTCGTGCTGTACCCGTGTGCGACGTTCTTCTGCATCGTCGTCACCGCCAACCACTACTGGCTCGACGCGCTGATCGGAGTGGGTGTACTCGGCATCAGCTATCTCATCGGTAGCCGGATCGACGAGTTCTGGAAGCGACGGCGAACCGCCTCGCTGTCAGTTGCTTCCTGACCGAGCGCGGCACACCGAGATCGGTTCGCCCACGCCTTTGAAGTTGCGTCGGCGCGCCCGGGTGAACTCGACGTCGGGAAGCCCGCGCGCCGCGTCGCGCACGGTGGTGGTCACCAGCACCTCGTCACCCTTCGCCGACTCCGCCACCCGCGCCGCCACGTTCACGACGTGACCGATCACGTCGTCGCGCGTGGTCATGACCTCTCCGCAGTGCACCCCGGCGCGCAGTCGCGCCTCTTCCGGCGCGACCGGAAGAAGTTCGAGCGCAGCCAGCACCGCCGCTTCGGATGACGGGAACGACAGCATCAGCCCGTCCCCCAGACGCTTCACGATCCGACCGCCGCGGCTGCGCACGATCGGACCGACGCGCTTGTGCAGATCGGTGAGCAACGCGGTCGCAGCCTCGTCCCCCGCGGTCGCCGTGAACTTGGTGAACCCTTCGAGGTCGGTGAACACGATGGCGAGGTCGCTGGTGACACCCTCGTCCGCCTTCGCCTCGCTGTTCCACGACAGCATCTGGATCGCATTCAACCCGAGCGACGACAGAACCGACGGCTTGCGCTCCACCGAACGCTCGAGGAAGCGCTGCACCATGTCGAGCGTCGTCGCCGTCGACAACGGGTGCCGGCCCGGTTCGTCCAGCCACTTGCGGTCGACGATCCCGACCTCCACCGCGGTGTCCATGAGCTCGGGATCGGTCTTCATCACGCGCGCCATGCGCTCGGCCAGCGCGAGTCGCAGCGACGCGACGGTCGACGAGCCGGCCGCTCGAGCGTCGTCGGCAAGTGGCATACAGGCCGACCCTAGAGTGCCCTCATGACCGCGAGCGACGTGACGCTTTCCACTCCCGACGGCCCCATGCGCGCCTACGAGGCCGTCCCCGACGAAGGGGCGTCGACGGCGGTGATCGTGATCCCCGAGGCCTTCGGGCTGAACGGCCACATCGAGGACATCACCGATCGCCTCTCCGCCGCGGGGCACCGGGCGGTCGGTCTCGACATCTTCCACCGCTCGGGCGGCGGCACCGCTCCGTACGACGACTTCGAGAAGGTGCTGCCGCTGTTCGAGGGCCTGACCGACGCCGGGCTGCTCGATGACATCGACGCCGCGCGCTCGCATCTGCACGACGCCGGGCTCGCCGACGGTGCGATCGGGATCATCGGATTCTGCTTCGGGGGGCGCACGACGTTCCTCGCCGCGGTCCGCCGCGCCCTCGGCGCCGCCGTCGGCTTCTACGGCGGCGGCATCGTCAGCGGCCGGTTCCCGCAGTTCCCACCGCTGGTCGGCGAGAGCGCGGCACTGCAGACCACGTGGCTCGGGCTGTTCGGCGACGAAGACGCCAGCATCCCGATCGACGACGTCGAGCAGCTGCGCGCGACCCTCGACGCCGAGACGCAAGTCGCGCACGAGATCGTGCGCTTCGCCGGTGCCGAGCACGGGTTCAATTGCGACCAGCGGCCCTCATATCACCCCGATGCCGCGAAGGACGCGTGGCAGCGCACGCTGACGTGGTTCGGCGAGCACCTGGGGCACTAGTGGCGTGAGCAGGGGCTTCCCCCCTGCATGGTGAAACGGGCGGTCGAGGCAGTACCGTCTCTGTCGCCATGCTCATCGACTCAGTGAGCAGCCCCGCAGACCTGCGCCGGCTCTCGTATCCCGAGCTCGACCAGCTCGCCAGCGAGATCCGCGAGTTCATCGTCGAAGCTGTCACCGCCATCGGCAGCGGCCACCTCGGCTCCAACCTCGGCGCGGTCGAGCTCACGCTCGCCGTGCACCGTGTGTTCGACTCACCCAAGGACATCGTTCTGTGGGACACGGGACATCAGGCGTACGTCCACAAGATCGTCACCGGTCGTCGCGCCGACTTCGCGACGCTGCGGCAGGCCGGCGGGCTGTCCGGTTACCCGAGCCGCGCCGAGTCCGAGCACGACTGGATCGAGAACAGCCACGCGTCGACGATCGTCAGCTACGCCCACGGCCTCGCCACCGCGCTGGAGATGGAAGGCGACGACGCACCCGAGCGGCGCATCGTCGCGGTCATCGGCGATGGTTCGATGACCGGAGGCATGGCGTTCGAGGGGCTCAACAACCTGGGTCACGCCGGCAACAAAGCGATCATCATCCTCAACGACAACGGCCGCTCGTACGCGCCGACGGTGTCGAAGCTCGGCGGTTCGGTTGCGCGGTTGCGCGTCAACCCCTCCTACTTGAAGCAGCGCGCCCGCGTCGATCGATTGCTGAAGGATCTGCCGCTCGTCGGCGACCGCATGGAACGCGGCCTGCAGGCGGCAGTCGCGGCCTTGCGCGAGTACTTCGAGCCGCAGGCGTTCTTCGAAGACCTCGGTGTGCGCTACACGGGCCCGTTCGACGGTCACGATGTGCGCGGGCTCGAGACTGCACTGCGCGACGCCGCCGAGTACGACGGCCCCATCGTCGTGCACGTGTTCACGCAGAAGGGTCGCGGCTACGCGCCGGCGGAGAGCGATCCGATCAAGTGCCTGCACGACATGGGCCCGCTCGCGAAACCCGGGTCGTACACGGCCGCATTCACCGAAGCGTTGATCAAGGCCGGCGAGGAACATCCCGAGCTGGTCGCCATCACCGCGGCGATGCCGGACTCGACCGGACTCCTGCCGTTCGCCGAACGCTTCCCGGGTCGAGTGATCGACGTCGGCATCGCCGAGCAACACGCCGTCACGTCCGCCGCCGGCATGGCGATGGGAGGTCTGCGCCCGGTCGTCGCCGTCTACGCGACGTTCCTCACGCGAGCGATCGACCAGGTGATGTACGACGTCGGGCTGCACCGCCAACCGGTGATCTTCTGCCTCGACCGCGCTGGCATCACCGGCGACGACGGACCGTCGCACCACGGGGTGCTCGACATGGCGTTGCTGTCGAAGGTCCCGGGCATGACGATCCTGGCGCCGTCGTCGTACCAGGAGCTCGGTCAGATGCTGCGCGACGCCATCGAGATCACCGAAGGCCCCGTCGCCATCCGCTGGCCGAAAACGAATGCGCCGACAGTCGGCCCCGACGAGATCGGCCATGGCCTCAACGCCCGCAAGGTGCGCGAGGGCCGCGACGTCTGCCTGCTGGCGGTGGGCAAGATGCTCGACGCCGCGGAGCAGGCGGCCGAGACGCTCGCGGCCGAGGGTGTCGACGCCACGGTGTGGGACGTGCGGGTGGTCAAGCCACTCGACCCGCGCATGATCACCGACGCCGGCCACCACCCGCTGGTCGTCACGATCGAAGACGGGATCCGAGACGGCGGCGCCGGCACGGCCATCGCAGATGCGGTCTCCATCGCTGCCCTCGAGGACGGTCGGGTGGGCCCGCCGGTCCGTGTGCTCGGCACGCCCGCGGAGTACATCGCCGCTGGCAAGGCCGACGACATCCTGCGGGACCTGGGCCTCGACGGTCCCGGCGTGACGGCCGAGGTGCGGCGCCTGCTCGCCGCGCTGATCCGCTCGTAAATCTCCGGACGGCACCGCAAGACGGGCGCCGGTTCCTCGTTTCAGGGGTGCAGCGGATCTCCCTCCCGAAACTCGCTGCGTCTGTGTTGAGGCGCCCCTCCGACCCCCGGGGCGCCTCAGCGCGTTTCGCCGCGGACGCGACGAGGCCCGGACCTGCTGGCCCGGGCCTTCCCCCCTTGGCGTCGCCCCCAGCTGGATCGCTGGCGTTCAGAGAGCGGCCAGAGAGTAGCAATCCGGTTCTTGCGTGTCACCTGCGAGAAATCAGCCAGGTGACGCGCCCACGATGCTGACGAAGCTCACGCACTGGCCCGGCGCGCCACCGAGGTTGTGGGTGAGGCCCAGTGAGCGGCCCTGATCGACGGTCGCGATCGTGCGATCGTCCGGCGCCTCGCCGCGCAGCTGCAGCCAGCACTCGAACAACATGCGCAGGCCCGACGCGCCGATCGGATGGCCGAACGACTTGAGCCCGCCGTCGGGGTTCACCGGCAGGTCGCCCTGCAGATCGAACGCGCCGTCGAGCACATCCTTCCATGCGTGTCCTCGCTCGGAGAACCCGAGATCCTCCATCAACACGAGCTCGGTCGGCGTGAAGCAGTCGTGCACCTCCGCCATCGCGATCTGCGAACGAGGGTCGGTGACGCCGGCCTGCTGGTACGCGTCCTGCGAAGACCGCACGACTTCTTCGAACGACGTGTAGTCGTAGTCGGGATCGATCGGTCCCGCGCCAGGACCGGCTGCGAACGACAGCGCCTTCACGTACAGCGGCTTGTCCGTGTACTTCTCCGCGTCCTCGGCCCGAACGATGATCGCCGCGGCCGAACCGTCCGACACACCCGAGCAGTCGAAGATGCCGAGCTGTCCGGCGATCAGCGGCGAGGCGCAGATGACCTCCTTCGGCACCTCGTTCCTGAACTGGGCGCGCGGGTTGCGGGCACCGTTGAAGTGGTTCTTCCACGCGATGCGCGTGAGGACGTCCTTCATCTCTTCTTCCGAGACGTCGTACTTCTTGCGGTACGCAGGTGCGAGCAACGAGAACATCGCGGGCGCGGTCAGCGAGACGCTCGTACCGTCGTGCGGCGCGACGGCACCGACGAGTCCGGAGAACCCGGAGTCCTTGAGCTTCTCGACGCCGACCGCCATCACGATGTCGTAGGCGCCTGACGCGACGGCGTAGCACGCGTTGCGGAACGCTTCGGATCCGGTGGCGCAGTAGTTCTCGACGCGAGTGACCGGCTTGTAGTCGAGCTTCAGTGGCCGCGAGAGCGTGAGACCCGAGCCCTGGCCCGAACCCATCGTGCCGAGCCAGTACGCGTCGATGTCGTCCTTGGTCAGGCCGACGGACCCGAAGGCCTCATTGGTCGAGTCGATCAGCAGGTCGTCGGTCGACTTGTCCCAGTGCTCTCCGAAGGGCGTGCACCCCATGCCCACGATCGCAACGCGGTCCTTGATGCCGTGGCTTCCCATCGCTTACGCGCCTCCTCGGATCGGCCGGGCTTTCCAGAAGTAGTTGTGGATGTTCTTTGCCGTGACGGTGCGGCGGAACGTGAGCTCGACGCGCTGCCCCACGGCGACCGTGTCCGGGTCGACGTCGGTGAGCTCGCACGTGTACCGCCCGCCGCCATCGAAGTCGAGCACCGCCGCGACCGTCGGAGGCGACAACGAGTACGCCAGCCGGTCGATCGTGTAGGTGGCGACCGTGGCCGGTGTGTTCGACAGCGGCACCCGTGACTGTTGGTCGATCGAGTTGCACCGGCTGCACACTCGGGCCGGCGGGAGGCTGATGAACCCGCACTCGGTGCATTTCGAACCGACGAACGCGTACTTCCACGCCTCGGTCCGATGCGCGGGCGGGCCGTAGTACGCCTCCGGGTCCGGACGGCGCGGCGGCTCACGATCGAGGAATCCGCGCCACGTGAGATACGAGTTGTACGGCAGGTCGTCACGACCCGACGCGATCTGCGTGGCGACCGTGCTCGCTGATCGCTGCCGGTAGGCCGGGAGCGCGTCGGTCGTCCGCAGCACCATGGCATCGACGCCGTCCGCGAGGACGACGACGAGGATCGACTCATTGGCCCCGGCGCGATCCAAGACGTCGGTCAGCAGCAGCCACGGATGCGCCGCTCCCGTGTTGCCGACCGAATCGACCAAGTCAGCGACGACCGCTTCAGTGCGGGCGCCGATCGAACGCGTGACCCGCTTGGCGGCACGACTGTGCACGCCGGTGACGATCACGTGGTCGACGCTGTCCGGCGTCAGGTCGGCGTACTTGAGGACGTCCGCGACCGCGCCGTCCGCCAGCGGTCCGTAGATCGTCTCGGCGAACCGCTCCTCCCACACGTGGGATGCGGGCTCGCCAGGGATGCGCCAACGATCGAGGAACTCATCGGTGCGGAACGCAGCCGCGACGACGTCCGCAATCGGCTCACCCTCGCCGAACAGCAGGGCGGCGGCACCGTCGCCACCGTCGCGTTCGTCGGCGCCGCCAGGCAACCCGGTGCGGATGTCCGACGCGACGAACAGTCGCGGCGTCCCGCCGCCGTGACGGGCCATGCCGACCGCGGCGAACGCGCTGCGCACGGAGCCGACGACGTCGAACGCGGGATCGACCATGTCGAACCCCAACGCTGCGTGCACTGCAGTGGCGTTCGTCTTGTCGAGATACGGCGGGGTCGTCGTCGAGAACAGGACACCGGCCGACGTGACACCGTCGGGCGCCGAGGCCATCGCCAGCCGTCCGGCTTCGACCGCCATCGATGTCGCGTCTTCGTCGTACGACGCGACCGCCCGCGTTCCCTTACCACCACCCGATCCCAGCGCGGCGCCGATGGCGGCGCGCTGCAACCGCCAGTACGGCACGTAGCTGCCGTAGGCGAGAATTCCCGGCACCCCGTTCCCCCTTGTTGGCCTGCGCGGCGAACCTAGTAGAAGGGGTTTTCTCCGGACGAATGGTCGGTGGTGTCGACCACCTCGGTGATCTCGGGGATGGCGGCGAGGATCGCCGACTCGATGCCTTCCCGCAGCGTGAGGGCGGACATCGCGCACCCCTGGCAGCCGCCGCCCATCGTGATGTACGCCGCCGAGCCTTCGACCTTGACCAGCGCGGCGTAGCCACCGTGTGCGGCGATCGCCGGGTTCACCTGCTGGTCGAGCAGCTGGCGCACCTTGTCGTCGACGCCGCCGGTGAGCTCGATCGGATCACCGAGCCGGGGTACCTGCGGACGGTTCGGGTTGCGCAGCACGAGCCCGCCCTGGTCGGGGTTACTCGGCAGATCGAGCGTGGAGCCAAGGAGCTTGTCGACGCTGTCGGCGGGGACGACGACGGCGAGGCCACCTTCCTCGTGACGCACGTCGTCCGGCGCGCACTCGGCCAGCGGCTCGAACGCCAGGTCGTAGCTGAACTCGGCGCCGCGCACGCCGGTGACCTCGATGCGCAGACCGAGCTCGTCGGGGTTCTCCTCCCCCGAGCGCAGCTCGAGGATCTTGGCGAGCGCGTTGTCGGTGACCGTGATCACGGGTTCGGTCAGCGTGTTGGTCTCGGACATCGCGATCCAGGCTACCGAGGACCGCCGGACGCCCCTCAGCCCGCCGGTGCGCGGTCGAAGACTCGGTCCAATCCGCCGAGCAGCCACGCCTGGTCCCCGTCGACCCTGTGGTCCAGCGGCGCGCGGAAGGTGAGACCCTCTACGAGCGTGACGGCATCGCCGTCCAAACGGGCGGCGCCGCTCGGCGCCGGTCCATCGGTGACACGAACGGTGGAACCCGCGCGCACGACGAATGACACGTCGGGCGCGGTGGCGGTCACCGCGAGCGTGCCCTCGCGCGTCGAGCCCTGTGTCGCGGCGAGCGTCGGGCCGATCGCGGCGCAGTAGTAGAGGCAGCCGGCAACCTCGTCGGCTTCGACCGGTGGAGTCACGCCCAGCGGCAGGCAGACGTCGCGCTCGTGCGTGCACGCATCCCACAGGGCGTGCAGTGCGACGGCTCGAATCGCGATGTGCCCGGGCGGCGCCTCCGCGACCACCTCCCACTGCGCATCGTCCAGACCGACGAGGACGCCGGCGAGTTGCTCGACCGAGGCGCGGTACTGGTCGAGGATCTCGGCGGGCGACAACGCTCGCAAGCCGTCGACCATCTGTGCCGGCGTCGCGACCGGATCGAACCCCGCGAGGTAGCGCGTCGGTTGGCCGTTCAGCCCTTCGCGGATCGACAGACCCCAGTACTGGTTGGTGCCGACGAGGTGCGCGATCACGTCCTGCACCGACCAGCCGTCGCACCGCGAGGCCGCCGCCCACTGATCCGGGTCGAGCGTGGCGAGGAAGTCGCCGAGTCGCCGTCGTTGTCGCAACAGCGGCACCGACACATCACCGACGGCGACCTCGAACTCGAGCACGCACGGTCCGTCGTAGCGCGGAGTGATCTCCATGCGGCTACTGCGCTCCGCCGTCGACGTAGATGCGCTCGCCGTTCACGTAACCCGCACCGTCGGATACCACCCATCGCACGACGTTGGCCACGTCCTCGGGGCGGCACACGCGCCCGTAGGTCGATGTCGCGTCCATCTCGTCGATGTCCTGGTTCCACGCACTCATCAGCCGGCGTCCCATCTCGGTCTTCACCAGACCGGGAGCGACGATGTTGACGTGAATGCCCTTGCCGCGCTCTTCCTTCGCGAGTGAGAACGCCAGCGCCTCCATCGCGTGCTTGCCCATGTGGTACGGCGCACCGCCGGGCATGCCCTTCGCGCGCGTCGTGTTCGACGAGATGAACACGATGTCGCCACGCGGCTTGGTGCGCATCGCCGGTAGCAGCAGGCTCGACAACCAGAACGGGCCGAGCGCGTGCGTGCGCATCACGCGATCCAGCTCATCCGGGTCCGTCTTCGCCACCGTGTTGCCACGACTGGCGATGCCGGCGTTGTGCACCAGGATGTCGATCGCGTCGAACGCACTCGTTGCTTCGTCCGCCATTCGCCGCACGTCGTCGAGGGAATCGACTGAACCCTGCACCGCGACGGCGCGCCGGCCCATCTTCTCGATCTCGGCGACCGCTTCTTCCGCTGCTTCTCGATCGCGCCGGTAGTTGACCGCGACATCGGCGCCGTCTTCGGCCAGCGCGATCGAGATCGCTCGCCCGATCCCGCGTCCACCACCCGTCACCAATGCTGCACGGCCCTCGAGAGTCATGGCCGGATTCTTAGCGCACGCCTCGCGGAGGAGCCGTACCCTGGTGCTCGAGGGGGAAGCAGTTCGGAGGGGTGGCGACATGTCGGTGACGACGTTGCGCCCTCGGGGGACCGAAGAGCGCACAGCGTTCGTGCTGGGCGGTGGTGGGAACCTCGGGGCCGTGCAGATCGGGATGCTCCAGGCGTTGTTCGAACGCGACATCACGCCGGACCTCCTCGTCGGTTGCTCAGTTGGCGCTCTCAACGCCGCCGCGATCGCAGCGAAACCCAACCTCGATGGCGTCGATCGGCTTCGGCGCGTGTGGCTCGACCCGACGACGTGGCAGGTGTTCTCGTCGGGAAAGCTCACCGGGCCGTGGCTGCTGTTGAAGAAGGCGCGGTCGATGGTGGGCAACGACCGCATCCGGCGACTGATCGAGACGACCGTCGAGGAGCGACGGTTCGAGGACTTCGCGTTGCCGCTGCACGTCGTCGCGACGTCGTTGCACACCGGACATCCGGCGTGGTTCCACCAAGGCTCCGTCGTCGAACCGATCCTTGCGTCGGCCGCGCTACCGGCCGTGTTACCGCCGGTGGAGATCGACGGTGAGCACTACATCGACGGCGCGGTCGTGGACAACGTGCCGATCTCGCGCGCCGTCGAGCTCGGCGTCGACCGTGTCGTGGTGCTGCACGTCGGCAACTTCGCCCGTCCGCGTCCGAATCCGCAGCGACCGCTCGACGTGTTGCTCCAGGCATTCTCGATCGCCCGCAACGAACGCTTCGCCCGCGAGAGCGGCACCGCGTACGAAGGCGTCGACGTCGTGGTGCTGCCAGGTGTCGATCCCGGGCCGATCAAGCGCAACGACTTCTCGAAGACCGAGACGCTGATCGCACGAGCCCACGCCGCGGCCGCGAGCTTCCTCGACGCCCATCCGGCTGCCGCCAGTTTGTAGACACACGACTACGAAGGGTCCGCGTTCGCGAAAGGTGCGCTCAGTACCTTTTGGCCAGTGGCCGATCCTGATCCCGGGATCCTGAGCGGCCTCCCCGACCTCGACGGACCGCGCCGCGCGCGCGAGACCTACCCGGTCGTCGAGGCCGCACCAGGGCGAATCGTCGAACATCGCGCGTCCGGACTCGTGGGCTTCGTCGTTCGGGCGAAGACCGGCGTCGTGCTGCTGCGCGATCGCCGCGGCCGCGAGTGCCCGGTGCGCTTGCTCCCTGGGGGATTCATCGTCGACGGCCGCGTCGTGACGCTCGTGCCTCCGAAGGGTTCCGAACCACAGGGGACGCGCACGGCATCCGGCTCGCTGTCGATCGCGCACGACGCGCGCGTCGCCCACGCGAGCCGCATCCTCGTCGAGGGCGTCCATGACGCCGAGCTGGTCGAGAAGGTGTGGGGTGACGACCTGCGCGCCGAGGGCATCGTCGTCGAACGCCTCGACGGCCTCGACCACCTCCCTGAGGTCGTACGTGCCTTCGAACCCGGGGAGCACCGCCGGCTCGGTGTGCTGGTCGATCACCTCGTCGAGGGGACGAAGGAGTGGCGCATCACCCGCTCGGTGGAGTCAGACCACGTCCTCGTCTGCGGCACGCCTTTCGTCGACGTGTGGGAGGCGATCTCACCGACACTGATCGGGCTTGCACATTGGCCGGAGATACCGCGAGGGACGCCCTGGAAAGAAGGCGTGTGCCGCGCGCTCGGAGAGTCCGATCCCGGCCTGCTGTGGCGCCGGCTGCTCGGCGCGGTGCGCAACTACGCCGACCTCGACGCGGCGCTCATCGGCGCGGTCGAGCGACTCATCGACTTCGTGACCGATCCGACGATCGAGCTGTAGACCAATCCGCCTGTCTACGCGGCGGCTGAGCGTAGGGCTCGCAGCAGCAGCCCTTGGTCCCCGAGACGCGAGCGCAACGCTCGCTCGAGGCCTGCGATCGGATACAGGTTCTGCGGCGCTCGAGCGTCCTTGTGCGCGGCGGACGCGAACCGCGGCAGAGAACGCGCCGCGGCATCGGCGAGCTCGGCCGCCGAGGTGAGCGACACGTCACCCGACGTCTCACACCGCACCACGCCGGCGAGCGGATGCACGATCGCTCCGGGCAACCGCACGTACCACGACCAGCGCGCCACGCTCTCACCGATCACGAGCATCGGCGTGCGCTCGCCCGGCTGCAGCTCGGCCGCCACTCGCAACACATCCGGGGGGCCGTACCCACGCTGCAGCGTCTTCACGTAACCGAGTGCACCTGCGAGGTGCCGGTGCTGGCTGAGCGGGCCGTCAACGACGATCTGGTCGCCACTCGACGCCACCTGCTGCGCGAGCGTCGCCTCGAGTGACGCCCGCAGCCGGCCGATGGCGCGGTCGAACACCTCGATGTCGTCCTCCGCCACCGGCACATGCCGCCACATGCCGTGTCGCGTCACGAGGTGGTCGGCCCCGCCCACCGGCGAGATGAGCGCACGGTCGACGAGCACGTCCAGCACTTCGGCCACGCCGTTGCAGCGCACCGCGCCCGCGGCCACGCTCACACACAGACCCTGTCGTGTCACACCGTCGTCGCCGGTGACCCACGCCCGGGCGTCGATTCGCTGCACGCCGTCGACGAACACGACCCCGTCCCACGGCGCGACGTCGTCGACGCGGCGCGGCGCCCACCGTTCGAGCGGCACCTCTGCACCCGCGTCGGTGGGTACCTCGCTCGGAACGAGGTCGAGCACGTCCGACGCACCGCTCCCGTAGCCGGGGTCCCACGAGTCGATGGCGATCCTCACCGGTCGAACCTCTGGATCGTCGATGCGTTGCCGGCGCGTTCCAGCTCGTACCGCACCGGAAGCCGTTCGGCGAGCTCGGTCACATGGCTGACGACACCGACGACTCGACCGGTTGCGCCGAGTTCCTCGATCGCCGACGCAACGACGTCGAGCGTGTCGGGATCGAGCGAACCGAAACCTTCGTCGAGGAAGATCGACTCGAGCCGAGCCGCGCCGCGTGCGGCCAGCGTCGCGATGCGATCGGCCAGTGCGAGTGCGAGCGCCAGCGACGCGAGGAACGTCTCGCCTCCGGACAACGTACGAGCGCTGCGCACCTCGTCCGCATTGCGATGGTCGACGACGACGAAATTCCCGCTCTTGGCGTCGACCTGCAGCGAGTACTGCTCACCGGACAGGCCCATCAGCAGCTCGGTTGCACCCTGCGCCAAGGCCACCAGTGCCTCGTCGAGGAGCCATTTCTCGAAGTGGGTGGCGTTGAGGTGCACGGACAGCCCATGCGACAGCTCGCGACGCGCCTCCGCTTCTGCCAGCTCGTCACCGAGCCGGGCCGCATCCGCGGCACGCGTCACCAGCGTGTCGTGCGTCGCCCGAGCTGCACCCAACGCTTCACGCGCGGCGGCCACGGGCTCCGTGCCTCGGGGGACATCGAGCTCGACACGCGCACACTGCTCGGCCAGCGCGGTCAGCCGCTCGGTCCGCTCGTCGCTCAACCGCACGATCCGTTCGTCGATCGCCTCGACGTCGAGGGTGCGCTGCTTCACCTCGCGGCCCGCCCAGTCGACCAGCGTGGTCCACTCGTCCAGCAGCGACGTCGAAGCTCCACTGCGACGTGGAGGCTTGAGCGCGGCGACCGCGTCACGAGCATCGTCGTAGGCGGCACGCGCGGTTCGTTCGAGGTCGGCTGCGGCATCGCGTTCGGCGACCGCCTTCGCGTGCGCCTGGCGTGCGGTCGCCAGTACCTTCCGGCCCCGCTCCAGCTCCTCGGTCAGCCGGCTGTGCTCGTCGAGGCTCCGCTGCACCTCGGCGCGGGCCGGCGCGTCGTGCACGCGCGCCTCGACGTCGGCGAGATCCGCGGTGAGGTCGGCCAACTTCTCCTCGGCCACTGCGAGCGCCTTCGCCGCCGCAGTCCACGCGTCGGCGGACGAGCGAGCCTCCCGCTCGACCTTGTCCCGAGCGGTGCGGGCCTTTGCAAGCGCGGGCGGAGCCTTCACCTTCGGAACCGCGGTCACGGGCTGAAGACAGACGGGGCACTCCTCACCTTCGACGAGGTCTCCGCGGACGGCGTGCGCACGGTGCGCCGCCTCGGCCAGCTCGACCTGCTCCCGCGCCGCAGCGAGCGCCGACTCTGCGGCGACGCCGGCGTCGTGGGCCGCGGTCGCATCGGCCCGCCGTTCTGCGACGAGCGCCTCCGCCTTCACACGGCGTTCGCGCAATCCCTCGGCGCGCTCGTGGGCGTCGAGCCACCGCACGAGCTCGGCCCGGTCGGTCAACGCTGCGAGCGCCGCGTCGCCAGCGGCGACCATCGCCTCCGCCGCCGCCAACTCACCCGCCGTGCGCTCGACGAGCGCCGCCACCTCGTCCAGTCGATCGTGCAGTGACACGAGGTCGCCGGGCACCCGGACTCGTGACAACACCTGGAGCTCGTCGGCCAGTCGCTCGCGTTGTTCGGCTGCCCCGTCCATCTCCACGTCCAAGGCCGCGAGCGTCGGGGCCGCCTCTTCCAACTGGACGACCAGATCACCGAGCCGCTCGGACCTCGTCGCGGCCGACGCGATCGCCTCAGGAGTGGCGTCGGCCAGATCGCGCTGGCGGGCTTCCAGGGTGGCGACGTCGGCCTTCGCGGCGGACGCGCGCTGTCCGGCGAGATCGGCCATCTGCTCGTAGACACCGAGATCGAGCAGCGAGACGAGGAGGTCCTGGCGGGCGGCGGGCTTGTCGTGCAGGAATCGAGCGAACTCGCCCTGCGGAAGCACGACGCACTTCGTGAAGTGCTCGTAGGTGAGACCGAGCCGGGACGACACTGCCGCGGTCACGTCGTCGGCGGTGCCGGCGATCACCTCGCCGTCGGACTCGAGTCGAGCCTCCGAGGTGTTGGCCCCGCCGCTCTTGGTCCGCCGCACGATGCGCGTCGCGGTGTAGGCCTCGTCGCCGATCGTGAAGTCGAATCGAACGCGGGCCTCTGCCATGCCCTGCGCGATCACCGGCGCAACGGCACGCTGGTCGGCGAGTCGCGGCACGTTGCCGTACAGCGCGAACACCATTGCGTCGAGCACCGACGTCTTGCCGCTTCCCGTCGCTCCGGTGAGTGCGAACAGGTCGACGCCGTCGAAGTCGACGACCGTCGGGGCGCGGAAGGCAGTGAAACCCTCCAGCTCGAGCCGCACCGGTCTCACGAGGGGACCGTCGCTTCGTCGTAGAGCTCGTCGAACAGTGCGACGAGCGCGGGATCGTCGATGTCGTTCTCCCGCAGGTACGAGGTGAACAGCGCATGGGCGCTGCGTTCGGTGCGCGTCTCGACGACACGCTCACCCTGGCCACGGCCGGCCGGAGCCTCGAGCACGACGTCGACGACGTTCGCGAACAACGTCCGTACTTCGTCAGCAAGACCGACTCGCAACTTCTCGCGCACGTGCACGCGCACGTAGTCGTCATCCGGCACGGTCAGCGCGTGTAGTTCGGCGAGCGTGCCCTTCACGACCCGCAGCTGCCGGCCCGAGGTCAGAGGCGCCTCGGTGACGCGCGCCGGCGTCCCGGGCGAGGCCTCCACGACCAGCGCCACCTTCTGCTGCCCCGCCTCACCGAAGTCGAGGGCGAGCGGCGACCCGGAGTAGCGGATCGGGCAGGGACCCGGAATCGTCTGCGGCCGGTGCAGATGGCCGAGCGCGACGTAGTGCGCGGCGACGGGGAACACGGTCGCCGGAACTCCGTACGCGGTCGACAGATGAGCGGCGCGCTCGGAACCGCTCGCGTCCGAGCCGTGCACGAACGCGTGGGCGGCCACGACGTTGACCGCATCGTCGCGGAACCGCGAGCACGTCCAGTCCGTCAGCTTGCGATAGCGCTCTTCGTAGAGCTGCACGGCCGAGCCCGCATCGCCGCCCATGAGATCCGCCGCCTTCACGATCCATCGCTGCGACAGGAACGGCAGCGGCGCGACAACCATCGTCTCGCGCCCGTCGCGACTCGGGATCTCGACGACCGCGGTCTCCGGTTCGGCGAACATCGGTCGGGTCACGACTGCTCCGAGCTCGAGCAGCGGCTGCACCGCTTGCAGGCGACGGTCGCTGTCGTGGTTGCCGGCGATCACGACGACCCGAGCGCCGGTCGACGCGAACTCGAGCAGGGCCCGGTACACGATCTGCTCGGACTCCGGCGACGGCGCGGCGGTGTCGAACACGTCGCCGCACACCAGCACGGCATCGACCTCGTGCTCACGCGCGAGTTCGGCGAGCTCCGCGAGCACGGCGACGTGCTCGTCGGCTCGTGACCGACCGCGAATCGTGCGACCGACGTGCCAATCCGCCGTGTGCAGGAACTTCATCGAGGCAACCCCTCGAGGGGGTTCTCGGGCAATCCCGCTGCGGCCATGGCCGGGTTCTCGCCGGCCTCCGAGCTGCGGGTCGCCCAGGCAGGGAACGGGAACTCGAGCACGATCGGCACCGGCAGCATCGGCTGACTCACGATCATCGTGCCCGGCTTCACGATCGTCGCCCGCTGGCGCTGCGTCGGTGGCAGGAACCCGTACTCGCCCCGACCCGCCTCCGCGGGATCGAGTCGGCCGACGATGCGCACTGCGGAGTTCGCGACGACCCGCCGCTCGACCTCGCTCGCCGTCTGCTGGCAACCGATGAGCACGATGCCGAGTGATCGCCCGCGCTCGGCCACATCGAGGAGGATCTCCTTGATCGGGCTCGACCCCTCCCGCGGCGCGTACTTGTTCAACTCGTCGAGCACGATCAGCTGCAGCGGTCGAGCGGTGCCGGCGCGCTCCTTCGCATCGAACGCGCGGCGCAACAGGACACCCACGACGAACCGCTGCGCCCGGTCGTTGAGGTTGTGGATGTCGACGACGGTCACCTGATGGTCGAACACCACCGAGTGCTCGTTCGGTCGAGCGACGTCCGCGCGCACCAGGTGCTTGATGTGGCGCGTCGCGCCGTGCAGCCGGCGCAGGAACGCGTTGACCGTGCCCATCGTGATGGCGCGACCCGCCCACGGGCCGAGGTCACCGTCCTCGGTGAGCACCTTCGCCTCGATCACATCGACGAGCTCTTCGAAATGGCGCACGACCTTGCCGTCGAAGGTCACGGTGCCCGTCGTCGCGTCGCCGTGGTCGCGTGCCATCTTCTGCAGCTCGGCGGCAACGTTGTGCACGACCATCGTGTACTGCTGGCGGTCGTCCTCCGCATCGGCGAACAGGAACGGCAGCAGCACCTGGTCGCAGAAGTCGTGGATCGTCCAGAAGAAGCTGCGCACGCCGAGCGACCGGCTGGCGACGTCGGGCGCCGCGACGCCGACCTCGTCGCGCCGAGGCGGCGCCCACACGCCGACGCTCGCGAACCGATCGGCCGGCAGGTTCAACGACCGGTACCGCTCGGCCTGATCGGGCGCCAGGGCGTTGTTGGGATGGTCGAGGAACAACAGGTCCTCACCCTTCACGTTGAACACGAGCGCCTTCGTGTTCACGGCCTCGGCGCCGAGCACGCCCGACTGGAACAGGCCGTAGAGAAGGAAGGTCGCGTACGTCGTCTTGGTCGCGACGCCGGACACGCCGCTGATGTTCACGTGCGCACCTTTGGTGCCGTCGAGGAAGTCGACGTCGATGAACACCGGCTCGCCGTCCCGTGACAGGCCGGCGGGCAGCCTGCGGGTCACGGCGTCGAACCCGAGGGCGTGATCCCGCTCCGCGCCTTCGGCCCGCCGCACCTCTTGGCCCGGCCGAGGCGGCACGAGCACCTCCGGGTCGAAGCGGGTGGCCTGGACCTGCGCCGCCTCGCTGACCTCGGCCGGCAGCACGCCGTCGGCCACGAGGAACACGTCGCTGTCGAAGCGCACACCGTCGTGGCGGGCCCGCACTTGGGACACCACGCCGTACACCTTCACGATCTCGCCATCGGGCAGCACGCGCTGCAGCGCCACCACGTCGTCGAGCTGGAGGAAGGCGTGCGGACTCACGCCCACCCAGAACTCGAGCGGGGTGGCGTCCTCGGTCCCGATGACCCGGCCGACGGCCTCCTTCGACGTGCTCGACTCCATGTGACCAAGCGTAAGAACCGGGTGTGACAGTGACCGCGGACCCCGGCTCACCTGGGACTTCACGAGCGCGCGACGCTTTCGGGGGCTCGGCGGTAGCTTCCCTCGGGTCTGTCGCGGGCACGCGGACAAGGGAGGCACTCGATGGTCCGAGTGGGGGGCAGTGAATATCTGTGGTTGGCGCCGGTGCGCAACCTCAGTTGGGTCGCGGCACTGTTCGGATACAGGTAATCCGCAGTGCCGTCGCCCTCGCGGTGCCTGACCGCGGGCGACGCGTTCACCTTCGTCCGTGATCACGCAATTCAGCCGACGTCGCAGCCGTGCGTCGGCATCGAGCTGGAATGGCTCACGTACCCCGTCGCCGATCGGTCGCGGCGGGTCTCCCTCGCCGACCTCGAGCCCGTGCTCGGCCGGCTCGAGGGTCGTCTTCCTTGCGCCAGCCGGCTGACCGTCGAGCCCGGCGGCCAGGTCGAGATCAGCACGGCGCCGTTCGACGCGGTTGCGGATGCGATCGATGCCGCCCGAACCGACGCCGCCGCGTTGCGCGCCGCGATGGCGGACCACGGCATCGACATGGTCGCATCGGGTCTCGATCGTCATCGGTTGCCACAACGCGTGCTCGACACGGGCCGCTACCGCGCCATGCAGGCCTACTTCGACGCGTCGGGTTGGGCGGGCCGAACGATGATGTGCAACACCGCGTCGCTGCAGATCAACGTCGGCATCGACGGCGATCCGGCGGACGCATGGCGCGCCGCCCAACTCGTGGCCGACACGCTCGGCCGCCGGCACGCAGGACCATGTCCGAACCGCACCGACATCTGGTCGCGC
>DASUCS010000080.1:0-5756 GCA_036275935.1 Acidimicrobiales bacterium | reverse complement strand
GTTCTCCCCGATGACGGCGGGGCCCACCACGACGGCGTCGGGGTGCACCTCCGCTCCCTCGCCGATGTGCACGCCCGCCCCGAGCTCGAAGCCGGGGCTGTCGACGCGGACCCGTCCGTCGAGGATGTCCTTGTGGGCCCGGACGTAGGCCTCGAGCGTGCCGACGTCCTCCCAGTAGCCGTCGGCGATCGCGCCGTACAGCGGGCGCGAGTTGGCCAGCAGCTTGGGGAACACTTCGTTGGAGAAGTCCACGGCCTCGCCGGCCGGGATGTAGTCGAAGATCTCCGGCTCGAGCACGAAGATGCCGGCGTTGATCGTGTCGCTGAAGACCTGACCCCACGTCGGCTTCTCGAGGAACCGTTCGATCGAACCGTCCTCGCGCGTGATCACGATGCCGAACTCGAGCGGGTTCTCGACGGCGACGAGACCGATCGTGGCGAGCGCGTCGCGCTCTTCGTGGACCTCGACCATCTTGGCGAGATCGATGTCCGTCAGGACGTCACCCGAGATCACGAGGAAGCGCTCGTCGAGCTCGTCCATCGCGTTGCGCACGGATCCCGCGGTGCCGAGCGGCTGTTCCTCGGTGGCGTACACCATGCGGACGCCGAACTCGGATCCGTCGCCGAAGTACGTGCGGATCGCATTGGGCATGAACGCCAGCGTCACGACGATCTCGTCGAAGCCATGGCGCTTCAACAGTCCGACGATGTGCTCCATCATCGGGCGATTCACCAGCGGCAACATCGGTTTCGGCTGGTTCGATGTCAGTGGTCGCAGCCGGCTGCCCTCGCCTCCGGCCATGATCACAGCTTTCACGGGTCCGAAACTACCCCGGTCCGCGCGGCCCTACCCTCCGCCAACGCCGTACGCGCGATCGGAACGTAGAGGAACAGCGCGTAGTAGCTGAGCACGAGCCCCGGAATCGCGAAGCACCACGCCAGGAACCCGCACACGTCCGCATACGACGCGGTCGAGTGCGAACCGAGGAACAGCGGGAAGGCGAACATGTTGGCGAACGTGCCGGCCTTGCCGTACCACGTGACGTCGATGCGCTTCGCGCCCAGCGCGGCCAGCGCCAGCGTCGCGACGCTGACGAGCACCTCGCGGACGAAGACCGCGATCGCGAACCACACGGGAACCGATCCGTCCCAGAGGATCGCCAGGATCGCCGTGAACAGCAGGAGCCGGTCGGCGACCGGATCGAGCACCTTGCCGAGCTTCGACGTCTGGTGGAAGTGGCGGGCGATGTAGCCGTCGAGGAAGTCCGTGGCCCCGAGGGCGCCGAGCAGCCACGCGGCCGCCACGCGGTTCTCCTCGTGGAAGAGCAGCCACAGGAACACGGGCAGGCAGAGCAGCCGCACGAGGGTGATGACGTTGGGAACGGTCAGGATCCGGTCGGAGACGACCTCGTCGTGCTCCACCAGGTCCGGCATCAGCCGCAGCCTACGATCGGCGACCGCATGGCAACCATCTTCACGCGGATCATCAACGGCGAGCTGCCCGGCACGTTCGTGTGGCGCGACGAGCGGTGCGTCGCCTTCATGTCCATCGCTCCGATGCAGCCCGGTCACGCGCTGGTCGTTCCGATCGAGGAAGTCGACAAGTGGACCGACCTCGATCCCGATCTCGCTGCACACCTCATGCTGGTCGCCCAGCGCGTGGCGCGGGCGCAGCAAGCGGCGTTCAACCCCACCCGCGTCGGGCTTCTGATCGCGGGGCTCGAGGTGCCCCACTGCCACCTGCACACGATCCCGTTCAACCTCGAATCCGAGCTGCACTTCGAGAACGCCGACCCGAACGCGACGCCCGAGTCGCTCGAGGCGGCTGCGGCCAAGATCCGTGGAGAACTGACGAAGGCGGGCTACGGCGACGAGAGCCGGGTGTAGACCCGAACTCCATCGCGGTCGTACGTCAGCACGAACAGCTCGCGGGACATCCCGCCGCGAAAGTCCTGCCACTGGTCCGAGTCCCACTGCACGTCCTGATCGGTGACGACGATGCGATCGACGTTGTCACGGACTGCGGCGGGGGCATCCGGCGTGGTGCCGAGAGCGAACACCGATGGACGTTCTGCGAGCAACGGCAGCATCGTGGCCGACGCTCGCACCCGAGTTGTCTGGGGTAAGGCATCCGCCACCTGGTGCCGCGACTGATCCGCGGTGTCTTCTCTCCCCCACTTCCACGGCCGCTGGTACGGCGAATTGAGCGCGTCGGTGCAGAAGAACCCGATGGCGGCGACGACCAATGCTGCGAGCACGCGCCGGTCGACCACGACGCGCTCGATCGATCTTCGGCCCATGCGGGTGAGAGCGAAGATCGCGGCGACGAACGCGAAGATGGTCAGCGGCAGGCCGAACTCATTGGTGCCGTTCCCGCGCACCGGGACGTCGGCCACGAGGTAGAGCGCTTCGAGGCCGAGGGCGGGAACCAGATACCGGGGCGCGAGCACCGGGAGGAACAGCAGCGGCGCGAGCAACGCGACGATGAGCCGGATGTTCTCGGAGTCGAGCAGATCTCCGACGACCTTGTGCGGGTGCACGATCATTCCGCCCACGATCGAGAACGCCGTCGAGCCGTAGGCCTTGAACGCGCCGGGCGCGATGAATCCAGTGCTGCCGTACCGGGGCTCGAGCACCAGTACCGCGAGGAGCGTCCACGCCAATCCGGCGACGATCGCGGCGGTGCCGATCTTGCGGTCCCCCATCAACACGATCAGCACGCCGATGCCGGCGACCACGAGGCCGAGCTCGGCGCTCCAGATCACGGCGAAGAAGCTCATGATGAAGAACGCGCGCCATTGCTTCTGCAGCGCGAACAGGGTCGCGGCGAGCAGTGGAGCGACGGCGACCGCGGCAGGGTGGAAGTCCGACAGGTTCAGGTTGTTCAGCGTCGGAGAAGCGCCGTAGGCGAGACAGATCGCCGCGGCGGCGCCGACGCGCAGCCCGGCAACGTTGCGAGCGATCATCCAGAGGGGAACGACCCCCAGCGCGATGCCGAGGGCTTGCAGCATCAGCAGCGTGGGGACCGCCGGCAGGAGCCGGGTGAGGTACGCGATCGGGTAGAGCCCGATCGGGAGGTGCTGGGCGAGCAGATGCGAACCGGTGATCGTGAGCTCTGGCGCGTGGCCGTGGCTGATCAACCACATGCCCTGCACCGCGGCGGCGAGATCCGCGCCTGCATCGAGGCTGCGCACGCGCGCCTCGGCCAGCGAGAAGTACAGGACCGTCAGCACCGCCGCCAAGCTCCACGGCAGGTAGCGATCGCCCCAGCCGGCTTCGAGCCGCGCCTGCCAGCGCATCATCTGGCTGTTCACCCGCCGGCGGAACGTCGGCGGGGGTCGAGTACGCGGGCTCACCGCAGGACGAACGCTCATCGGTCGCGCCGTTGTCGGGCGAATCGGTTGGTTGGCCTGCGCTCCCTCCGAGCACGGCCGTCGCGACGCGCCGGCCCGTACCTGTGCTCATGGAGAGGCGGCGCCTCCGGCCCGCCTCTCAAAGAAGTCGAGCCTGGCCCGGCACGCCGTCCAGCGGCTCCTCCGCCGGATCGATGAGCTCGGGTCCCTTCTCCTGCACGTTGTTCACCGCCCGAGTCACGGGATGCAAGGCGTAGAGCGTCGCGGGTGCGGGGACGAGGAACTTGCCGAGCGTCTCGACATCGTCGTTCTCGGGGTCGAGCCACTCGGCCCATGCGCTGGGCGGCAGCATCACCGGCATCCGGTCGTGGATGTCCGCAACTTTCTCGTTCGGCTCTCCCGTGATGATGGTGCACGTCCGCAGCGGTTCCGAGGTCCGGTCCTCGTCGTCGGCTGGTCGCCAGACCTCCCACAGCCCGGCGAACGCCATCGGCTCACCGTCGGAGCGGTGGATGAAGTACGGCTGCTTGGCCTTCTGCCCCGGGATCTTCTTCCACTCGAAGAACCCGTCAGCCGGGATGATGCAACGGCGCTTCTGGAAGGCGCGCTTGTAGGCGTTCTTGTCGGTGACCGACTCGGCTCGCGCGTTGATCATCTTGTAGCCCGTAGCGGGATCCTTCGCCCAGAACGGAACCAGACCCCATCGAAAGGCATCGAGTCGCCGGCTGCCGCCGCTCTCCACGACGACGTACACGTCCTGGCTCGGAGCGACGTTGTAGCTGGGCTCGATGACCTGCTCGGCGACCGCGTCCACGTCGAAGTACTTGGCCAGTTCGTCGGGCGGTGACGATGACACGAATCGGCCACACATTCGCGTCGAACCTACACTCGCCCGTCGGCATGGATGCGTGGGAGCTGCCCGGTTCGGCGGCGGCGCGCCGCGCCTTGATCTATGGCACCGCAGCGAGGGTCGGCGCCCGTTACGGGGCTCGGCGACTCCTCGGCGGCCGTGCTCGAGGCTCGATCGAGGGTGTGCACGAGGCCGGTGCTCGCGACCTCTACGGCGCCGCCGTGCGCCTGCGGGGTGGCTTCCTCAAGTTCGGCCAGTTCGTATCGGCCCGACCGGATCTTCTTCCGGACGCGTACGTGCGGGAGCTGTCCAAGTTGCAGGATCGCGTGCCTCCCGCGCCGGCGTCCGTCGTGTTGCGCGTGATCGAGGAGGACCTCGGCCCCGTCGCCGATCACTTCGCCGAGTTCGACGCGCACTCCGCGTCTGCCGCGTCGTTGGCGCAGGTCCATCGCGCTCGCCTCGATGACGGTCGCGAGGTGGCGGTCAAGGTCCAATATCCCCGCGTCGCGGAGATCGTGCCGCGTGAGGCGAAGGACACGAGCCGCATCCTGGGGTTGGTCGCGCACCTCGTGCGGGGTGTGGACCTTCCGACGATCTCCGGGCAGCTCGAGCGCACGATCCTGTCAGAGCTCGACTACGAGAACGAGGCTGCGAACATCGAGCGGTTCCGTCGCAATTTCGTGGACGAGCCGAGCGTCGAGGTGCCTTCGGTGTGCTCGCCGCTGTCGCGGGGTCGGGTGCTCGTGATGGATTGGGTCGACGGACGCAACCTCGGCCACGCCTTGCGCGAGGTCGAGCGACCGGTCGCGGAGGTCGCGCTGCGCATCCTCGTCGACGCGTTCTTGAAGCAGATCCTCGTGGACGGGTTCGTGCACGCCGATCCGCATCCCGGCAACTTCCTCCTGCAACCGGGACCGCGTCTCGGCATCGTGGACTTCGGTGCGTGCGTTTCGCTGTCGGAGTCGACGCGCCTCGGCCTGTGTGATCTGTACGAGACCGGGATGCGCGGCGACCTGGCCGGCGCGGCCGAGGCACTCGATGCGCTCGGATTCCGAACCCGTTCGGGTGACGTGCAGTCGCTGATGGCGTTCGCCAGCCTCTTCGACGCGTCGTCGACGGACACGGATCGCGAAGCGGCGTGGGGACGCCTCGTCGGCGCCGCCCGCCAGGACCCACTGGTGAGGCTGCCTGAGGAGTTGATCATGATCGGACGCGTGCTCATCGTGCAGACCGGGATGATCGCCGCGCTCGACCCGTCCTGGTCGATGGACGAGCTCATCGAAAAACGCCTCAGCGAAGCACGCTGATTCTGGCCCTGCCCGACCACCGCATGAGGGGTCCAACAACGCAATTTCGGGATGGTGTCGTTCTCGACGTGCCGTGCGACCTGGTGAAGTCCGACGACATCGCCCGTGCCGGCGCACGTCAGGGGTTCTCCTAAGGTCACCTGATGGTTCGGTGGCTGGGGCTCGTCTGTGTCGCCGTCCTTGCGCTCGTGGCGTGCGGCGGTTCGGACTCCGCATCGAAGGCCAGCGGGTCGAGTGGCCCGTCGTC
>DASUCS010000079.1:0-4074 GCA_036275935.1 Acidimicrobiales bacterium | reverse complement strand
CGCCCGGGACCTCAGCCGTCGCCTCGGTGACGATTCCACCGCGGGTGTGCTGGGTGATCGTCACCCGCACGCGCGACGGTTGCGCAGCGGTGTGCACTTCCCCGGCGATCTCGGCGGCGAGCTGCTCGACGAAGGCCTTCTTGTCGCGAAACGACCAGAGGTAGAGCTTCAGCGACTTCGACTCGATGCACTTGTCCTTCGGCTCGTAGTCGATCTCGATCGTGTTGAAGTCCGGCTGTCCGGTGAGTGGGCAGAGCGACGTGAGCTCGTCCGACGTGAAACGCACGCGAGTGCACGTCGGGGGAGCGTCAAAGGTCTCGAGCACCGCTGCGCAGACTACCGACCCTCGCGTGCGCGCCGGATCTGATCCGCGTGATCGTGACCGTGGGCCGCGTAGATCTGCAGCCACGTCTCGACGGAGTACGGCCCGTCGTCGCTGTGCGTACCAGCGCGCTGCCACTCGGGCTCCGTCAGCGTCATCAACAGCTCGACGTTGGCGGCGCGCACTGCGGCGAACACGGCGAGGGACCGGTCGATCGGCCGGTCGTAGTGAAGACGCTCGGCGAACTGGTTCTCGTCGTACGCCTGGATCAGTGGCGCGTCTTCGGCGAGCAGACGACGAAGACGGATCGTGGACATCGTTTCCGAGTCGGCGAGGTGATGCGCAACCTCGCGCGCCGTCCATTCTTTCGGCGCCGGACGCCGGTCGAGCTCTTCGGTCGTCGCGCCGTCGAGGGCGCGGTGCACCTCGGCGACGCCGTCGTGGTACTGATCGATCAAACTGCGACGCTCGTCGGCGTTCATGCGCCGATGATCAGTCGCCGGTGTCGCTGCGTCGAGTCGGACGGCTGCCGGTCACCGCATGATTCCCGCCGCCGAGGTTGATGGTGCGGTCGATGTGTACGGCGTCGAGCAAGCGGCGGTCGTGCGTCACGAGCAGCAGTGTGCCGTCGAACGTGTCGAGGGCCTGCTCGAGCTGCTCGATCGCGGTGAGATCGAGATGGTTGGTCGGCTCGTCGAGGACCAAGCAGTTGGTACCGCGCGCCATCAACAGCGCGAGCACGGCGCGTGTGCGTTCGCCCGGCGACAGAGACGTCGCCGGTCGGTCGACATGATCGGCGGCGAGACCGAACTTGGCCAGCAACGAGCGGGCGTCTTGTTGGCGTGTGAGGCCGCTCGCACGTACGAACGCGTCGAGCACGCGCTCGTCGCTCGACAGGCTCGCTCGGGCTTGGTCGATCTCGCCGATGGCGACGCCGGGCCCGAGCCATTGCGACCCGGATTCGAGTGGGAGCCGTCCGAGTAGCGCACCGAGCAACGTCGTCTTGCCGCTGCCGTTCGGTCCGAGGATGGCGACCCGCTCGGCCCAGCCGATCTCGACGTCGATCGGACCGAGCGTGAAGTCGCCGCGGCGTACTACGGCGTCTTGCAGACGAGCGACGACCGCACCCGAACGCGGTGCCGTCGCGATCGACAGCTGTAGCTGCCAGCCCTCCCACGGCTTGTCGACTTCGTCGAGGCGCTCGAGCGCCTTCTCGGTGACGCGCACCTTGGCGGCCTGCTTTTCGGTGCGGTTCAGCCGGAAGTCGCGCTGCGCCTTGTCGTTGTCCTTGGGGTTCTTCTTCTCCTTGCCGACGCCTTGCACAGCCCACTGCCGCTGCGCGCGAGCGCGGTCTTCGAGCCCGCGGCGCTTGTCGCGGTACTCCGCGTACGCCTCCTCCGCGTGCTGCCGCGCCGTCGCCCGCTCGTCGAGGTACGCGAGCCAGCCACCGGCGAAGAGGTTGGCTCGGTGCGTGTGCTCGTCGAGATCGAGCACGCTGGTGATGGTCCGTTCGAGGAAGGCGCGGTCGTGCGAAACGATCATCGCCGCACCGGGGAGGTCCTCGAGGAACCCTTCGAGCCGCGCCAACCCGTCGAAATCGAGATCGTTCGTCGGCTCGTCGAGAAGGAACACGTCGAACTGCGACAGGAGAATGGCGCCGAGCGAGGCCCGTGCCGCCTGCCCGCCCGAGAGCGTCGTCATGTCCTGGTCGAGCAACCGATCGTCGAGTCCGAGCTCGGCCCACGTCGGACCGATGCGCGAATCGAGATCGGCGCCGCCGAGCGCGAGCCAGCGCTGCAGCGCGATGTCGTACCGATCGTGATCGTCAGCGATCGTCTCGGTCGCAGCTTCGAGCTCGTTGCTGGCGGCGGTGACCCCGGTGCGCCGTGCGAGAAACGCGCGCACTGTTTCCCCGGCCCGTCGCTCCGGCTCCTGTGGCAGATAGCCCACGGTGGCGCTCGGCGGCGACAGCGTGACCGATCCTCCGTCCGGCGTCTGCACGCCAGCGAGCACACGCAGCAGCGTCGTCTTGCCTGTGCCGTTCGGCCCGACCACGCCGACGCGGGCGCGCGCCGTGAGCGTGACATCGACCGCGTCGAGAACGAGGTGATCGCCGAAGGACAGCGTGAGATCGCGGGCAACGAGGGTCGCAGGCATGGAAGCGTCCATTCTGGAGGCATTAGCAGGCGCCTTCCGCCCGTTATTGCCTCGAGAATTGGGTTACAGCCGGATGCGGACCACCGTGCCGCCTTCGGGGCGGTCGGCGATCGACATGTCGCCGCCCATCGCCGCGACGAGCGTGCGCGCCATCGGCAACCCGAGGCCGAGGCCCGGGATGTCGGTTGTTGCTCGGCCGCGCGTGAAGAGCTCGAACACCGACGCCTTGACGTCGTCGGCGATGCCCGGACCGTTGTCGACGACCTCGATCGTCCCGTCATCGCGCGCGATCACGATCGCGGTGCTGCCGTACTTCACGGCGTTGTCGACGAGGAACCCGAGCGCACGACGTGTCAACTCGGGATCGAGGTGCAGCATCAGGTCGGGCGACACCTCGACGCGCACCACCGACGGGTCGCTGGCGGAGTACGCCACGTCGTCGAGCAGCTTCTTCATCTTCGTGTCAGCCGGTTGCGACTGGATGACCCCGGTCTCGAGGCGAGCGAGCGTGATCAGCTCCTCGATCAAACGCGACAACCGCGCGCTGGCGAGCCGGCAGCGCGTGAGCATGTCGCGCCGTGTTGCATCGTCGAGCGCCTCGCCGTGCTCGAGCATCGTCAAGACGAAGCCGTCGATGATCGTGATCGGTGTCCGCAACTCGTGCGAGACGCGCGAGATGAAGTCGCTCTTCAGCCGCTCGAGCTCCATCACCATCGCGAAGCGGCGCGAGCTCTCGATGACGCCGGCGACCTGCGCGGCGAGGCCTTCGAGCAGCGTGATGTCGTCCTCGTCGAACGCGTCGATCTCCACCGAGTCGATCTGCAGCGCCCCGATCACCTCGCCGAGGCACACGAGCGGTACCGCGGCGTAGCTGTGCGTCTCGTTGTTCGTGCCGACGCCGATGACGTCGGTGCCCACACGGGCGTCGGTCTGGATGTCACGCGACCACACCGCGCTGCCACTCGTGATCACCCGGCCCGAGATGCCTTCGCCGATCTTCACCCGCAGCGCCGACATCTCGGCGGGCACGGGCGGATCCGCGGCGGCGATGTAGACGCCCCGATCGTCGACGAGCTGCACGGTGCCGCCCTTGAAGTCGACCAGCTTGCGCATGGCGACCAGCACCTCGGCGAGCACTTCGTCGAGATCGAGGTCGGGGCCGAGGGTGGCGGCGACCCGCGCCAGCACCGCCTGTGCGTCCAAAATGCGCGCGAGACGAGCTTCCGCGTCGAGCTTGGCGACCCCCACTGGTGCACATGACACCATCGTTTGACCGCCGAGGCCAGCGGAGACGAGACTTGACCGACCGGTCAAGTCCGCAAAGTCATTCAAGGAGCCCGCCCCATGGCCACCACCGCCGTCATCGTCGACGCCGTCCGCAGCGCCGGAGGCAAGCGCAACGGGAAGCTGTCGGGTTGGCACCCGACCGACCTCGCCGCCGAGGTCCTCAAGGCGCTGGTGCAGCGCAACGATCTCGATCCTGCGCTGATCGACGACGTGGTGATGGGCTGCGTGATGCAGGTCGGCAACCAGGGCGTGAACATCGGCCGCAACGCGGTGCTCGGCGCCGGCTGGCCCGAGACCGTCCCCGGCAC
>DASUCS010000078.1:0-12367 GCA_036275935.1 Acidimicrobiales bacterium | reverse complement strand
CGAGGGATCGTCGACCAACAGCGACCTCTGATCTGGTTCGCGGGCGAGAACGACCGCCGCCCAGCCCAGGAGCCGGGCGACGGTCTCCGTTCCCGCCGCGAGCAACAACGTGGCGAACTCGGTGCCCTGCACGCGTGTGAGTCCCGCCTGCGCGAGCGCCGTCAGCAAGTCGTCCTGTGCTTCCTCGCGGCGCTGATCCATCAGCCGTGCGAGATACCGGCTCACCTGCCCGCCGGCCTCGAGCGCGGGCTCGTTCACCATCCCGACGCCGGGCTCGATGTGGAACATGCCGTCGACGAGGTGGCGGAACGTCTCGCGGTCCTCGTCGGGCACGCCGAGCAGCGACGAGATCACCATCGAGGGGAGCTTGGCGCCGAAGTCCTGGAGGTAGTCGAAGTGATCGCGGTCCCGCTGCGCGTCGAGCATCTGGGCACAGAAGCCGCGCACGCGGTCCTCGAGGTCGGCGGTGCGGCGAGGGGTGAACGCGCGAGACACGAGGTGCCGCAGCTGTGTGTGTTCGGGCGGATCGAGAAAGATCAACTGACCCGTACCGCTGAGATCGTTGCCCATGAGCTCGAGCACGGTGCCGCGCGCCGAGCTGAACGTGCTCGGGTCGCGATGCGCAGCCTCGACGTCGTGGTACCGACTGAGCGCGTAGAAGTCGTAGGTGTCGTTGCGGTACACGGGCGTCTCGTCGCGCATCCGCTTCCACATGGGATGCGGATCCGTGTCGATCTCGGTGTCGAAGGGGTCCCAGGCGACGGTGGTGGCCGAGGTCATCCGGCTGCCGCCCGCTTCGCGCCGCGCTCGCGCAGGTCGTACTTGAGCACCTTGTTCGACGCGTTCATCGGAAGCGCATCAACGGTCTCGACGTAGCGCGGGATCTTGTAGTTCGCCATGCGCTCACGGCACCACGCGATCAACTCGTCGGAGTCGAGCGTCGTGCCCGTCGTGGGGATGACGAACGCCATCGCGACTTCGCCGAGCCGTTGATCGGGGACACCCACGATCGCCACCTGCGCCACACCGGGATGCCCGTTCATGATGTTCTCGATCTCGGCGGGGTAGGCGTTGAACCCCCCGACGATGAACATGTCCTTCTTGCGATCGGTGATCGTGATGTTGCCGTTCGCATCGGACACCGCGATGTCGCCGGTGTGCAGCCACCCGTCGGCGTCGATCGCTTCCGCGGTCGCCTCGGGGTTGTCGAGGTAGCCGCGCATGATGTTGTAGCCCCGCACGACCACCTCACCGGGTTGGCCGAGCTCGACTTCACGGTTGTCGTCGTCGACCAAGCGCACCTCGACGTCCGGAATGGCGCGGCCCGACGTCTTCGCGATCGTCTCGGGATCGTCGTCGTGGCGGCACATCGTGGCGATGCCGTGGGCTTCGGTCAGTCCGTAGCCGGTCACGACGTTCTCGAAGCCGAGCTTCTCGCGCATGGCGATGATCATCTCGGTGGGAATCGCGGCGGCACCCGTGACCGACAGCCGCAGCGTCGAGAGATCGAAGCTGGCGAGGTCGGGATGGTTGAGGATCGTCTGGAAGATCGCCGGCGGGCCGGGGAGCATCGAGATCCGCTCCTCCACGACGCGGCGCATCACCGACGGCACGTCGAAGATCGGGTGCGGCACGATCGTTGCGCCCTTCAACAGGCACGTGAGGATGCCGGCCTTCAATCCGAACGCGTGGAAGAACGGGTTGACGATGAGGTAGCGGTCGCCCTCGCGCAGCCCGACGACGTCCGCCCACGAGTTGTAGGCGCGGATGCTCGGCGCGTGCATGAGCATGGCGCCCTTGGGTGCGCCGGTCGTGCCGGAGGTGAAGAGGATGTCGCACAAGTCGTTCGGTTCGACCGCCTCGGCTCGGGCTCGGGATGCCGTGGTGTCGACACCGTCGGCGCGCGCCATGAAGTCCGACCACGAGGTGCAGCCGACGGGCACCGTGCCGCGCAGGATGACGATCTCGTCGAGGTCGACGTCGGTTGATGCTCGGCGGAGGAGCGCGACGTAGTCCGTGTCGAGGAAATCGGTGACGGTGAACAGCCGCTGCACGTCGGCCGCGTGCAACACGTAGGCCGCCTCGTCGCCCTTGAAGCGGGTGTTGATCGGGATCACGATCGCGCCCACCGAGTGGACGGCGAACGACGCGACCGCCCACTCGAGCAGGTTGGGTGCCCAGATCGCGATCCGCTCGCCCGGTTCGACGCCGCTGGCGATCAACGCGCGCGCGGCGCGATCGATCTCATCCGCCAACTCTGCGAACGTGAGCCGGACGTCGCCGTCGACGATCCCCTCGCGGTCGCCGAACATCAGCGCGGCGCGCCGAACGACCTCCGGGATGGTCTGTGGCAGCTCGCCCGCTGCGGTCACGACGCGATGTTGAACAGCGCTCGCGCGTTGTCACCGAGGAACGCGCGCCGGCGCGGCTCGGGGAACGCGTCGACCAACTCGTCGAGATCGTGGATGTACTCCGGCGTGTGGTCGGCGTGCGGGAAGTCCGACGCCCACAGGAACCGGTCGCCGAAGCGCTCGGTCAGCGCAGGGATCGAGCGCTCGTCGGGATCGCACGAGATCCAGATGCGGTCGCGGAAGTAGTCGCTCGGCTTGTGCTCGAGCGGCACGCGCGTGCCGATGAACGTGTGCCCGTACACCGCGTCGATGCGGTCGAGCCAGTAGCCGATCCATCCGCCACCCGACTCGAGCACGAGCACCTTCAGTCGCGGGAACTTGTCGAACACCCCGTAGTCGAACAGCGTCGTGAACTGGTGGCGCACGCCGTCGGACGCGGTGACCGATGTCAGCAAGCGCAGCTGCTTCACGTTCTCCCACGTTCCGAAGCGCATGCCCTTGGTCCATTGCGGCTCGAACGTCGGATGGATGGCGAACGGAACATCGAGGTCCTGCGCCGCCGCGAACAGCGGATCGTTGTCCGGGTGGCCGAGCGGCTTGGCGTCGTGAGTGAACGGCGCGACGTAGCAACCGCGGGCACCGTCGTTCACGGCTCGTTCGAGCTCTTGCGCCGCCGCCTGCGGATCGCTGAGCGAGATGTGTGCGCTGGCGATCAGTCGATCGCTGCCCGAGCAGAACTCGCAGATCCACCGGTTGTAGGCGCGGGTGTAGGCCTGCGACAGCTCGGGGTCCTCGAGCTCGGCCTCCCACAGCAGCCCGACGGTCGTGTAGAGGATGGCGGCGTCGATGTGCTCCGCGTCGAGCACCTTCAGACGCTCGTCGGGATCCATGCTGCCGAACGGCGCCTCGCCGAGATACGTGCGCTCGGGGTCGAACATGATCTTGCCGAGGTCCGGGTCGCCCATCGCGCCGAGCGTGGACGGGAAGCCCCGCCGGCTCATCTGCGACCGCTTGCCCCCGATCTCGAGCTCCTCGAGCCCGTTCTCGTCCGGCACGATCCGCAACGCCCGGTCGCGGTACTTCGGCTCGAGGTACGTCTCCCAGAGATCGGGCGGTTCGAGGATGTGACCGTCCGCATCGACGGCCCCGTCGAACGACAGCCGCTGGGTCTCGTGCATCGACTTGGCCATCACCGCAGTGTTGCAGCCAGCACGTCGAGATGCTCGAGGTCGTGAAGGTCCAGCACCTGCAGATAGAGGCGTTCGGCGCCGGCCGCTTCGTACTCCGCGGCTCGCGCCTTGACCTCGTCCGTCGTCCCGCCGAGCTGGTTGGCGCGCAGCTGCGCGGGGTCCTGGCCGATGGCCTTGGCCCGCCGTTCGAAGTCGGCGTCGTTCTCCCCGCAACAGGCGACAACGGCACACGACAGCGTGAGCGAGCTCGGATCGCGGTCGGCCTTCTCGCAGGCTTCGCGCATCTTGGCGAACTGGTCGGCGACGTTCTGCGCCGGGGAGAAGGGCAGGTTGAATTCGGCGGCGTACTGCGCCGCCAGTCGCGGGGTGCGCTTCGCACCCCAGCCGCCCATCACGATCGGCACGCCGCCGCTGCGTTCGTCGCGCTGCACCGGCTTGGGCAGGCCGGGTGATCCCTCGACGCTCTGTTGTGTGCCGGTGTGGGCGAACGGCGTGCCGATCGGCGACTTCCACATGCCGGTGATGATCGCCAACTGGTCCTCGAGAATGTCGAAGCGCTCACCGGTGGGTGGGAACGGGATGCTGTTGGCGCGGTGCTCGATGTCATTCCATCCCGCGCCGAGTCCGAGCTCGATCCGGCCGCCCGACATGTGGTCGACCTGTGCGACCTCGATGGCGAGCTGGCCGGGATAGCGGAACGTCACGGGGGATACGAGCGTGCCGAGGCGGATGCGTGTCGTCTCGCGGGCGAGTCCCGCCAGCGTCACCCACGCGTCGGTCGGGCCCGGAAGTCCGTCGCCGTCGAAGTTGATGTAGTGGTCGGACCGGAAGAACGCATCGAAGCCGAGCGCCTCGGCCCTCTGCGCCACCGCCAACAGCGTGTCGTACGTCGCGCCCTGCTGCGGCTCGGTGAAGATTCGAAGATCCACCTGCTCTCCCTAGCAAATCCTCTGCATAGCGACACAGAAATGTGTCGCTATGCAGAGGAATTCCCGAAGCGGTCGGTGGCGCGGGACTTCCAGAGCCCGTGGTCGAGCTTGCCGTTCTCGCGGCGTTCGAGATCATCGACGAACAGGACGTGGCGCGGCGCCTTGTAGTGGGCGATGCGCGCCTTCACGTGGGCGATCACGGCGGACTCGGTGACGTCGCCGACGACGACCGCGACGACGCGTTCGCCGAACCGTGCATCCGGCACCCCCACAACCGCGACATCCACGACACCGGCGAGCGACTTGATGACGCCCTCCACCTCCTCGGGCCACACCTTCTCGCCTGCGGTGTTGATCGACGTCGTGCCGCGGCCCAGCAACCGGATCGTGCCGTCGGGTTCGACGGACGCGTAGTCGCCGGGCACCGACCAGCGCTCGCCGTCGATGATCGGGAACGTCGCCGCGCTGCGGTCGGGATCCTTGTAGTAGCCGAGCGGGATGTTGCCTCGCCGCGCCAACCGCCCGTCGGGCAGCACCCGCGTGTCCGGTGACGGTACGAACGCGGCACGATCACCCGCCGCAGTCCACGTCGCGAACGCGACGCCCATCGCCTCGGACGCGCCGACGACATCGATGACGGTCAACGCGTCGTTGTGGCGCAACAGCCCCCGCACCACGGTCTCCGAGAACAGCGCGCCGCTCGACGAGATCGTGCGCAGCGACGAGATGTCCCACCGATCGGGCTCGGCATCCAACGCCGCAACGATCGGCGCGGCGAACGCGTCGCCCACGATCGCCAACTGCTCGACTCGCCGCGCCGCAACCGTGTCCAACAACTCGACGACATCGAACCCTGAACCCGTCAACGTGACCACCGAGCCGCCGCTGCTCAACACCGGGAACGCTCGCACCGACGCCGCCGCGTGCATCAACGGCGACGCGATCAACGCAACCGGGCCAGGTCCGTCGATCAGCGGCCCGACGGCATCGACCGATGACGCATCCAACGGCAACGGCACCGCCGCCCGCCCGTTCAGCACGCGCACCAAGTCGTCCTGCCGCCACATCACACCTTTCGGCGCGCCGGTCGTGCCGCCCGTGTACACGAGCCACAGATCGTCGCCCGAACGACCCCACGCGGGATCGAGCCGCGGCACGCTCGACCACGCCGGCTCGTCCTCCGCGCTCACCCACAGCTTCACCCGCGGAACCCGCGTGCGGACGCGCTCGACGAGCGGTGCGTACGACGGGTCGAACACCACGGCAGCCACGTCGGCGTTGTCCCACAGAGCGACGATCTCGTCGTCGCTGTACCGGTAGTTCGTGTTGACGGGCACCAACCCGGCCTTGAAGCACCCGTACACCGCCTCGAGGTACGCGGGGCAGTTCGGCAGGTATTGCGCCACTTTGTCCTGGTGCTGCAGGCCCGCCGCCAACAACGTCGACGCGAGCCCCGCGGCGCGTGACTCGAACACGGACCACGCAACAGCGTCGGGGCCGTGAACGAGCGCAGGCGCATCCGGCACCCGCGACGCGACCACGTCCCACACGTCGGCGAAGTTCCAGTCCAAACGTCGGACGATAGGGCTAACGTCTGGCGCACTTCGACCGGTCGGCGGCCGAGGGCGGGGAGGTCGAAACAATGGGCGTCAAGCGTTTCCGTACGCGGGCGATCGCAACTGCGATCGTGGCCACCGCGGTGCTGCTGCTCGGTGCAACACCTGTGCGCGCAGCCGCGGCACCACCGCGCGACATCTCCAAGTTCGCGTGTTCGCCGAATCTGCCGAACCCCTTCACCGACATCGCAGGTTCGGTGCACGAGACCGCCATCCGGTGCGGCTTCCAGTACGGCTTCTTCAACGGCACGAGCAGCACCACGTTCACTCCGGCCGCGAACGTGACGCGCGGCCAGTACGCCTCATTCCTTGCACGCGCGATCGCGTACGCCGGCTTCGACATCGACACGTCCGATCACGGGTTCACCGACATCGCCAACAACGTGCACCGCGACGCGATCAACTTCATGGCGAACCTGGGCTTCGTCCAGGGGACGTCGGTGACGACGTTCTCGCCCGACGCTCCCATCAACCGCGGGCAAGCGGCGTTGATCGGCGGGCGGATCTTCCAACTCGATCCGAACGCGCCTGACGCCTTCGTCGACGACAACGGCACGATCTACGAAGAGGCGATCAACAGCCTCGCCGCCGTCGGTCTCGTGTCGGGCGTCGACAGCACGCACTTCGACCCACTCGGCACCGTGAGCCGTGGCGCGGCGGCGTCGTTCGTCATGCGAGGGCAGGATTACGCGGACGAGCTCCGTCTCAGCTTCCCGATCGGCCCGAGCTCGTCGGTGCTGGCCTCGCTGACCGGCGACAACGAGGTTCCCGGCCCTGGCGATGCGAACGCGGTCGGCACGGTCGAGCTGGACAGCTCGTCGGTGCCCGGCATGCTCTGCGTCACCTACGACATCGACACTCCGCTGTCTGGTGACGCGACGGCTGCGCACGTGCACCAAGGCGCGGACGGCGTCGCCGGTCCGATCGTGCTCACCCTTCCGATGCCGACGGCCGTTGCCAACGAGCCCAGCCTCGAGCAGCCGTTCTGCCAATCCGTCGACCCGAACGTCCTGGACGCGATCTTCGCCAACCCGTCCGATTACTACGTCAACATCCACACGCAGGATCATCCGAACGGCGCGATCCGCGGACAGCTCGCTGCCATCGACACCGAGGTCGCTGGCGTTGCGACCGGTGACCAGGTGGTTCCAGGCCCAGGTGAGGCCAACGTCTTCACCCCGCTCTTCATCGACGTGATGAACGACGGCACGACGCTGTGCTCGTTCCTCTTCTATCCCGGGCAGGGAACACCCACGACCGCAGACATCCACCATGCCGGTGCCGGCAGCACCGGCCCCGCGGTCCTCACGCTGCCGCCGTTCACCGACGGTCAGGGGTCGGACGGATGCGTCGGCGGACAGGACCCGTCGCTGCTGGCGGACATCAAGGCGAATCCGGCCGACTACTACGTGAACATCGCCAGTGACACCTTCCCTGACGGTGCCCTGCGCGGACAGTTGGCACCGCATCCGTTCTTCCAGACCAACCTCACGGGCGCCGCGGAGGTGCCCGGTCCGGGTTCGTCGGATGGCAGCGGGGAAGCCTTCGTCGACCTCCTTGGTGGGAACGTCCTGTGCGTCGCGCTGCACGTCCGAGGCATCGACCAACCGACGGCCGCGCACATCCATCAAGCCGCGCCGGGCGTCGCCGGGCCGATCGTGGTGATGCTCCCGACACCGATCTTCAACCACTCCTTCGGCTGCGACAGCATCGACCCCACGCTGTATGACCAGATCGCCGCCGACCCCGGAAGCTTCTACGTCAACGTGCACACCGGCGCATTCCCGAACGGTGCGCTCCGCGGCCAGTTGGCCGCCGACCAACCGGCGCCCGCATCGATCAGCGCCGAGCGGCTCCACGCTGCACGACGGAATAGTTGACACGACAACCAAGTTGATTGCGGCATGCCCGCGATCACCGTTGACAACCCACTGGTGCTACCGAGGATCGAGCGCCCGCGCGAGCAGTCGGTCGACCGTCCGGTGCTGCGCACCATCGCCGCTCGATACGCCGTCGAGGGGGCCGGCTTCCAGGTCTGGCGCCCGTTCCCCGGTGGCATCGACCTCCACACGACCGACCCGTTCCTCTTGCTCGACCAGATGGGTCCCACGTTCAACGCGCCCGGTGAGGCGAAGGGCGCGCCGTGGCACCCCCACCGCGGTTTCGAGACCGTCACCTACCTGCTCGACGGCGCGATGGCCCACCACGACTCCAACGGTGGCGGGGGTGTCATCGGTGAAGGTGACACGCAGTGGATGACCGCGGGCGCCGGCATCCTGCACGACGAGGTGCCGAGCGAGACGTCGTTGCGCAACGGCGGACTGGCCCACGGCGTCCAGCTCTGGGTGAACCTCCCCGCCGCGAAGAAGTTCTCTCCGCCGCGGTATCAGGCCATCACCGGTGACAACCTCACGTTGCTCAGCTCCGATGACGGCAGTGCGCTCATCCGTCTGATCGCCGGTGATCTCGCCGGCCAGGAAGGTCCCGGCGTCACGCACACACCGATCACGTACGCGCACGTCACGCTCCCACCGGGCAGCCAGCTCCAGGTGCCGTGGAACCCGGCGTTCAACGCGATGGCGTACGTGCTGCTCGGTCAGGGCTACGCGGGAACCGACGCACGGCCCTTCCGGGATCACGATCTCGTGCTGTTCGGACCCGGCGACCACCTCACGGTGCGCGCCGCAGAGCGACAGGAAGGCGACTCGCCCACCGTCGAGCTGCTGCTGCTCGGCGGGCTGCCGATCGGCGAACCCATCGCCCACTACGGCCCGTTCGTGATGAACAACAAGGCCGAGATCATGCAGGCCCTCGAGGACTACGAGGCCGGCCGCATGGGCTCGATCCCCGCCACCGTTCTCGGCTGATCTCGTCCCCTTCCGTGTGACACCGGCCACCTGTTTGTGCAGGTGAACCGGACAGAAGCGACGAATCAGTCCGACGGGCTGCGCGAGAAACCGGTGGGGTCGCCGGTCGCGCAGGGCCGAGGGAGGAATGGTCGTGACGCGAAGCACACTGGCTCGCCGGTACGCGCCTCTGGTGGCGCTGGCGGTCCTTCAGCTCTTGATCATCGGCTTCGTGCCGTCGAAAGCGGCGAAGTCCGGGGCACAGGTGTCCGCCGGCGCGGGCAACGGCCGCACTGCCACCGCGGCGACCGGCAAGACCGGTGGCGCGGCCGCCGGGAGCACCGCGGCGGGCGGCACCGCCGCGGGACCGGGAGGCGCAGCCGCGGGACAAGCGCCGGGCGCCGGCGGCACCGTCGGCGGTGGTTCGTCGGACGCGGCCGCGAGCGGCGACACCAGCCACTGCGTCGGCGACCGGGAGTTCGATCCCGCGATCTCGTACTGGGCCCCACCGTGCGTGCCGGGCACGATCGGCGCGACCGGCGTCGACAACGGCGGCAACACGTTCCAAGGCGTGACCGGCGACGAGATCACACTCGTCGACTACGTGTCCGACTACGGCGCCGAAGTGAACGCCATCCTCCAAGCCGAGGGCTCGCTCGTCACCTACTCCGACGCGCAAGTGCTCGACAAGGCGTGGGAGAAGTTCATCAACGAGCACTACGTGCTCTACGGCCGCCACGTGAAGATCGTGACGTACCAAGGTCAGTGCCAGAGCGTGCCGCCGAAGTACGACTGCCTCATCCCCGAGATGGATTCGATCGTGAACACGTACCACCCGTTCGCGGTCAACTGGCAGACCACGCTGTGCTCGAAGTGCTACGCCGAGCTCGCCCGCCTCAACACCGTGGCGATCGGCGGAACCGGTTTCTCCGACGACCTCGCGAAAGCCCTCGCGCCGTACTTCTACAGCGCCGGCGAGAGCAGTACGCAGATGGAGGAGCACTTCGCCAACCTCTATTGCTCTCAAATGACAGGACCAGTCCAATTCGCCGGACACCAGAACGTCGCGCAGGACTTCAACGGCAAGCCGCGCGTGCTCGGCATCATCAGCACCGACGACCCGGACAACAAGGACACCGTCAACAACTTCCTCGTGCCGATGCTCAAGCAGAAGTGCGGCGTCGACGTCAACCACTTCTACTTCTACGCGCAGGACATCAACACTGCCGCGCAACAGGTCGCCGCCGGCATCGCAGCGATGGACACGCCGGCGAACCCGGCCACCACCGTGCTGTGCCTCTGCGACGAAGTCGCCCCCGCCTTCCTGTTCTCCGGTGAGCAGTCGAACAACTACTACCCCGAGAACGTCATCGCGACGGACCAGGGCATGGACTACGACAAGACCGGCCAGTCCTACGGTCCCGACCCGAGCAACGGTGGTCCATCGCTCGCGTGCGGATCCCCGCAGGTCGGTTGTGAGTACGACCTGGCGTTCGGTCTCGGCGAGATCGGCACCGAAGAGCCCGACGGCAAGGACGCCGGCGACCGCATCTTCCAAGCCGGTGGCGGTTCCAACCGACCGGGCAGCGTCGAAGGCAAGACGCTCATGGCGACATCCAAGCAATGGATCATGCTGGCCAACCTCATCGAGGCCGCCGGTGCGAACCTCACGCCCGACAACATGTTGGCGCAGTCCCCGTCGATGGGGTCGATGGGCGGCCCCGGCACGCCGAACGAGCTCGTGCAGTTCGACGGCCAGTCGGGCTACTGGACCAAGGACGTGCGGCTCATCTACTTCGACCGCGACAAGACGTCCGGCTACAACGGTCTCAAGGGCGGCTACACGCAGCTCGGTGACCGAATAACGCTCGACACCTGGGGTTCCGCGGCGAACATCTCGCAGATCCCGGCCCGCAAGTGAACGCCGTGCTCGAACGGGCCGAACCGATTCGCAAGATCGGTCGCCAGGCGCTCCAGCATCCGGCGCCCGCGGCGCGCGCCGGTCGCTTCGTCGTCGGAATCCTGGCGGGCGTCGTCGCGGTGCAGTTCATGTTCCACATGGCGCTCAACGAATTCTTGAACGGCATGTCGACCGGGATGCTGTACGGCCTGATCGCCATCGGCATCATCCTCATCTACAAGACGAACCGCATCATCAACTTCGCCGCGGCTGCGGTCGGCGCGGTCCCCGCGATCTTCGCGTTGCTGCTCGACGTGCAGCGTCACATCAACTACCTGCTCCTGCTACCGATCGCGTTGATCGGCGGGGTGCTGTTCGGCGGGTTGGTCGATGTGTTGATCATGCGACGGTTCGCGAAGTCGCCCCGCCTCATCACGACCGTGGTGACGATCGGCGTTGCGCAGGGCTTGGCCGCGCTCGGCTTCTTCATCCCGATCTGGATCGGAGCGACCGCCGGCAAGGTGTCGCTCGTCCCCACACCGTGGAGCGATCTGGTGTGGAAGAACGGGCACGGCAAGCCGGTCCTGTCCGGCAATCAGATCGCCGCGATCCTCGTCACCGTCGCCATCGCCGTCGGCCTCGCGCTGTTCCTGCGCTACACGCGCATCGGCATCGCACTGCGGGCGTCGGCGGAGAACAGCGACCGTGCCTCGCTGCTGGGCATCCCCGTCAAGCGGGTGCAGACCGCCGCGTGGATGCTCGCGGGCGGGCTCGCCTCGATGGCGATCTACTTCCAGTCGCCGCTGATCGGTGTGCCGAGCAACGCCACATTGGGCTTCGACGCGCTGCTCTACGCGCTCGCCGCCGCGGTCGTCGCGCGCATGGAACGCATCGGCGTCGCGCTCGCGGTCGGCACGTTCGTCGGCATCATCCAGTTCGGCGTCGTGTCCCGCACCGGCTCGAGCTCCAACGTCGGTGCGTACATGCTCGTGTTGATCCTCGCCGCGCTGTTGCTGCAGCGGAAGGCACAGGCTCGGGCGATGGACGCAGGCACCTCGTCGTGGGACGTCGTGAAGAACTTCCGCCCGATCCCCGCCGAGCTGCGCAGCCTCCCCGAGATACAAACCGCGAAGTACGTGCTGTACGCCCTCGCGGCGGCAGCCGTGTTCCTCGCACCGATCCTCGTCGGCGACAACGACATGCCCAAGCTCATCCCGATCCCGCTCTACGGGATGGTCGGTGTCTCGTTGGTGGTGCTCACGGGCTGGGCGGGGCAGATCAGCCTCGGGCAGTTCGGCTTCCTCGGCGTCAGCGCAGCGGTCACCGGCAACATCGTCTACAGCCACAACGGTGACTTCTTCGTGGCGATCTTCGGCGGGATCCTCGCCGGCGTCGTCGCGGCCATCTTCATCGGGCTGCCGGCGGTGCGCATCCAGGGCCTCTACCTCGCGGTCACGACGCTCGCGTTCGGCTACACGATGCAGTACTACATCTTGAACACGCACTACTGGATCGGCCGGCATCTGCTGCCGAGC
>DASUCS010000077.1:0-3687 GCA_036275935.1 Acidimicrobiales bacterium | reverse complement strand
AAGTGCACCGCGCTGGCCCGCCGTCTGCACGCGAATGGGCACACGGGCTTCTGCTGCGCCACGCCTCGCGAGATGGAGGGCATGGCGGCAGCGGGCCTCGGCGACGATCTGCTCCTGGCCAACCAGGTCGTGGGTCGCGGCGCCGAGCGTCTCGGAGCCCTCGCGCGGGACGGCAGCACGCGAGTCACGATCGCGATCGACTCCACCGAGACCGTCGACGCCGCCGCGGCCGCCGGGCTACGCGAGGTCCTCGTCGACGTGAACGTCGGGATGCCGCGCTGCGGGTGCGATCCCGACGACGCCGGGCGGCTCGCGGACACCGCTCGGGCCAAAGGGCTCGAGGTTCGAGGTGTCATGGGCTACGAGGGCCATCTCATGATGGAGGACGCCACCACGAAGGCGGACAAGGTCGAGGCGGCGATGCAGATCCTCCTACGCGCGCACGAAACCGTGGGCGGCGACGTGATCTCCGGCGGCGGAACTGGCACGTTCGCGACGAACAAGTGGGTGACCGAGCTGCAGGCCGGTTCGTTCGCGTTGATGGACACGGACTACGGCAAGCTCGACTCCCCGTTCCGGCAAGCGCTGTTCGTCTGGGCCACCGTCATCTCGGTGAACCGGCGCGGGTGGGCAGTGCTCGACGCCGGTCTCAAAGCTCTCGCGATGGACCACGGCAACCCGACGGTGGAGGGCGGCAAATTGTGGTTCGTGTCCGACGAGCACACGACGTACTCGCCGCTCGACGGCACGGCCCTACCGAAGGTCGGCGACCGCGTGCGCGTGATCCCGGCGCACATCGATCCGACGATCGCCAAGCACGAGCGCATGCACCTCGTCGATGGCGACGACGTCCTCGAAGCCTGGGACGTCGACCTGCGTCACTGGTGAAGCAGCTCCGCCAGCGCCCGTAGCGCGCGGGCGCGATGACTCACGCCGTTCTTCTCTTCGGTGGTGAGCTCGGCGAACGTGCGGCCGTCGCCCTCGATCGGCTCGAACACCGGGTCGTAGCCGAAGCCGTTGCGGCCTCGTGGTCCGAGTGTGATCGCACCGTCGACCCAGCCCGCGGCTGATACCTCGCGCCCGTCAGGGAAGCACACCATGACGACGGTGCGGAACCGGGCGAGCCGGTCCTCCGGATCGGGTAGGTCGGACAGCGCGTCCAACAGCTTCATCACGTTGTCGGCGTACGTCGCGTTCTCCCCGGCGTAGCGAGCAGACAACACACCAGGTGCGCCTCCGAGCGCGTCGACTTCCAACCCGGTGTCGTCGGCCAGCGCGGGAAGTCCTGTCGCCTCACAGATCGCGCTGGCCTTCAACCGCGCGTTGCCTTCGAGCGTCGGCGCGTCTTCGATGATCTCGCCGGCCCCGTCCGGACGCGGAAGCACCTCGATGCCCAACGGCGCCAACACGGCCTTGATCTCGCTGACCTTGTCGGGGTTGGCCGACGCGCAGACGACTTGCATCAACGCGGGCGACCGAGCGGGCGCGGCGACGGAGCCTGCGCGGTCATCTCCTCCTGCAACGCGACGATCTCTCTGATGCCCTTCGTCCCGAGCTCGAACAGGGAGTCGAGCTCGCTGCGGGTGAACGGCAGTCCTTCGGCCGTGCCCTGCACCTCGATGAAGCGACCGCCACCCGTCATCACGAGGTTCATGTCGACCTCGGCGGTCGAATCCTCGGTGTAGGCGAGGTCGAGCATCGGCAGGCCGCCGACGATCCCGACGGAGATCGCCGCACACGGCTCCTGCAGCGGGTGCTGGCCGATGGATCCGCGCTGCACGAGCCGCGCCAGCGCGTCGTGCAGCGCCAGGTAACCGCCACAGATCGACGCGGTGCGCGTGCCGCCATCGGCCTGCAACACGTCGCAGTCGACGATCACCTGTCGTTCACCGAGCACGACCATGTCGCACACTGCGCGCAAGGACCTTCCGATGAGGCGCTGGATCTCCTGCGTTCGGCCGGACGGCCGCCCGTCCTTGACCTCGCGCTTCACGCGCTCGATCGACGAACCGGGCAGCATCGAGTACTCGGCCGTCACCCAGCCCTTGCCTCGGCCCTTCATCCAACGGGGGACGTCCTCGTCGATCGATGCGGTGCACAGCACGCGCGTTTCGCCGAACGACACCAGCACGGAACCCGCAGGCGCGTTGGTGAAGTCTCGTTCGAACGTGATCGGGCGCAACTCGTCCGGCTGGCGTCCGTCAACTCTCAAAGTTCATACCTCGCGTGGGTGGTGGCGATCTCGACGTCGCGGCCGAACGCCCGAGCGGCGTTGTCGCGCGCCACATCATGGTTGGAACCGGGCAGCAGGTGCGTCAGCACCAGGCGTGCCACGCCGGCGTCACGTGCCGCGGCGCCCGCTTCCGACGCCGTGAGGTGCGGAAACTCCCCCGCGCGGTCCTCCGGGAAGGTCGCCTCGCACAGGAGCAGATCCAGGTCCGACCCCAGGGCGGACACCGACCAGGCGGACCCGGTGTCGGCGGTGTAGCCGATCGACTTCTCGCCGTTCGTGAACCGCAGCGCCAGCGTCTCGACGGGATGATCAGTGACCGCGCACGACACCATGACATCCCCGACCTCGAACGACGAACCGTCGGTGATCGTGTGCCAGTCGAACACCTCGTCGATGGAGCCGCCCTTGGCCACTCGCAACCGCTCTCCCGTGTCCGTCGTGCCGTACACGGGCACTGCCCGCCGATCGAAGTAGTAGCCGAGCGCGTTGTAGGCCACGGGGAGGTCGGCCCAGTGGTCGGGATGCGAATGCGACACGACGATCGCAGTCAGCGAATGGAGATCGAGATGGCGTTGCAGGTTGGCGAGCGTGCCGGGTCCGCAGTCGACCCAGAGATGCGTGGCGCCGGACGACACGAGATAACCGCTGCAGGCACCATCCGGCCCGGCATAGGAACCATCACATCCGAGAACCGTGAGCGTCAGGCCCACGGCACCGTCTCGGCGTGCGCGAGCTCGGGGCCGAACAGGCGCCCGCCGACGGTGGAGAACGAGGTGGTGTCACCGGACGAGAAGAAGTGATGCGCGCCGCGGCGCGACTCCGGCGCGGCGAGGTCGGATCCGTGGAGCCGATCGCGTACGTCGAATGCCGTTTCGTCCGCCGACGACACGAGCACCACGTCACGACCCATCACATCGCTGATCGTACGAGCGAGATATGGATAGTGGGTGCAGCCGAGCAGCAGAGTGTCGACGCCAGCCGAGCACACGGGCGCGAGCAGGCGCTCCGCGAGCACGTGCACCTCGTCGCTGTCGATGTCGCCGCGCTCGACGAACTCGACGAAGCCGGGGCACGCCGCGCACGTGAGCTCGACCGCCGCTCCGGTCGCACCAACCGCACGCTGGTATGCGCCCGACGCAACCGTTCCCGCCGTCGCGATCACACCGACGCGGCCCGAGCGCGTGGCCGCGATCAGCGACCGCACACCCGGCTCGATCACGCCGATCACCGGCACGCCGACCGTTGCGCGCAGGTCGTCGAGCGCCGCGGCCGCCGCGTTGTTGCAGGCGATGACCACGAGCTTCACGTCGTGCTCGTCGAGCAGGTACTTGGTGATCTCGTGCGCGAACTGGCGCACCTCGTCGAGCGGACGCGGCCCGTACGGGTAGCGCCCGGTGTCGCCGACGTAGACGACGTCCTCGTGGGGCAGCAGGTCGATCACGGCGCGGGCGACC
>DASUCS010000076.1:0-3873 GCA_036275935.1 Acidimicrobiales bacterium | reverse complement strand
GCACGTGGTGGTCGCGGCGCTCGAGCGTTCCGGGCTCGATCCGACGCGCGTCGACGACATGGTGCTGGCCGAGACCTTGTACGGCGGCGGCGACATCGCCCGCTACATCGCCATCGACGCCGGGATCGAGCACGTGCCGGGTGCAGCAGTCAACCGTCACTGTGCCGCAGGACTCACCGCCGTCACGATGGCCGCCGCGTCGACCAAGGCCGGCATGGACAAGGTCGTCGTCGCAGGCGGGACGCATTCGATGTCGACGTCGCCGCGATCGATGAAGCGCAACGCCAGCACGGGCGACTGGGTCGACTGGCTCTCGCCGAGTCATCGCGACACGCCATCTGCTCCGAACATGGACATGTCGATCACCGTGGGCTGGAACGCCGCCGTCGAGGCAGGCGTCTCGCGCGAGGAGATGGATGCATGGGCCGCTCGGTCGCATCAACGCGCCGTCGCGGGCATCGACAACGGAAGCTTCGAGGAGGAGATCGCACCGATCGAGGTCAAGGCCGCCGACGGAACCACGACGCTGTTCGCCGTCGACGAGCATCCGCGGCGCGACTCGACGGCCGAGAAGCTGAGCGAGCTCGCGCCGTTGCATCCGGAGATCGAGAACTTCAGCATCACCGCCGGCAATGCCTCCGGTTTGAACGACGGGGCTGCCGCGATGGTGATCACCGACGATGCAACCGCGGCCGCACACGGACTCGAGCCGTTCGGCGTCATTCGAGCGTGGGCGTCAGCAGGCGTTCCCCCGGAACGCACTGGCGTCGCGCCGACTGTTGCGATCCCGAAGGCACTCGATCGTGCCGGCCTCACGATCGGCGACATCGACTTGTGGGAGATCAACGAGGCCTTCGCATCCATGTGCGTGGCGACCTGCAAGATGCTGGACATCGACGACGAGCTCGTCAATGTGCTCGGCAGCGGTTGCAGCCTCGGCCATCCGATCGCCATGACGGGCGCTCGGATGGTGATCACACTCACGCACGAGCTGCGACGGCGAGGTGGCGGCACCGGCGTCGCCGCGATGTGCGCGGGCGGCGGGATGTCGACTGCAGTCGTGATCGAGGTCCCCTGATGGGTGGAGGAACGATGGGCGAAACTCGCATGCTGATCGACGGCGAACTCGTGGAGGCCGAGTCCGGTCGCACGTTCGACAACGTCAACCCGGCGACGGAGGAAGTGCTCGGACCAGTGGCCGACGGGTCGGCCGCGGACATGGCTCGTTCTGTTGCGGCCGCTCGCCGTGCGTTCGACACCACCGACTGGTCCACGAACACGGAGCTCCGCAAGCGCTGTCTCGAGCAGCTGCAAGTGGCGATCGAGTCCGAACAGGAGGAGCTGCGTCAGGAACTCGTCGCAGAGGTGGGCACGCCGATCTCTCTGACGTTCGGGCCGCAGCTCGATGCGCCGCTGCGCGAGGCGCTGCGGTGGCCGGCCGCGATGATCGATCAGTTCCCGTGGTCGCGCGTGCTCGAGGACAAGGACGCGCTGGGCATGGGGACGGTCTCGCACCGCGAGGTGTGGAAGGAGCCGATCGGCGTCGTCGGCGTGATCGTGCCGTGGAACTTCCCGATCGAGATCACGCTGAACAAGCTCGGTCCGGTCCTGGCGATGGGCAACACGTGCATCGTCAAGCCGGCGCCGGACACGCCGTGGAGCACGACGAGGCTCGGTCGGCTCATCGTCGAGAAGACCGACATCCCTGCGGGTGTCGTGAACATCGTGACGAGCAGCGATCACCTCACCGGTGAAGTGCTCACCACGTCACCGGACGTCGACATGATCGCCTTCACCGGGTCGTCCGTGACCGGCCAGCGGATCATGGAGAAGGCATCGGCCACGTTGAAGCCGGTGTTCCTCGAGCTCGGCGGCAAGTCGATCAACCTCCTGCTCGACGATGCGGACTTCGAGGCGTCGTTGCCGGGCGCAGTGATGGCGTGCATCCACGGTGGACAGGGGTGTGCGATCCCGACCCGCGTGATGGTGCCGGCGACGAAGTACGCCGATGCGGTCGAGATCGTGCGGGACGGGTTCGAGAAGTGGTCGTACGGCGACCCGACCGACTTCGCCAACCTTCAGGGTCCACAGGTGTCCAAACGCCAGCAGGAGCGCGTGCTCGGCTACATCGAGAAGGGCAAGCAGGAAGGCGCTCGGATCGTGTGCGGGGGCGGTGTCCCCTCCCACTTGCCGAAGGGGTTCTACGTCGAGCCGACGTTGTTCGCCGACGTCGACAACGACATGACGATCGCGCAGGAAGAGATCTTCGGGCCGGTGCTCGTGATGATCCCGTTCGACGACGACGACGATGCGGTCCGCATCGCCAACAACTCGTCGTACGGGCTGTCCGGTGCGATCACGTCGGGCGACTTCGAGCGGGCAAAGGCCGTGGCCCGCCGTGTTCGCACCGGCACGCTCTCGATCAACGGCGGGCTCTGGTACGGCGCCGACGCGCCGTTCGGTGGCTACAAGGGCTCGGGCATCGGCCGCCAGTGCGGCATCGAAGGCCTCGAGATCTTCACCGAGACCAAGACCGTCGCCTGGCCCGCCTGACGCTCGAGAACGCTGCTCCTGCACTCCGCGATGTCACCGCGCTTCAACCCGTTCGATCCCGAGCAGGCGCACGACGCGTGGCCGCTGCTCGCGGAGCTGCGCCGAGAGGCTGCGGTCGTGGACATCGGCGACGACATGGCCTACGTCACCCGTCATGCGGAGTGCCGCCATCTGCTGCGCGACACCGACGGCTTCTCCAGCGCGCAGGGCTTCAAGGCGCCGGGTGTCGTCGTGCCGATCGAAGACCGCACGCTCGGCGAGCTCGACCCGCCGACGCACACGCTCGTTCGCCGGGTGATGGTCACCGCGGTGACGCCGAAGGCCGTGAAGGCCAGCGAGCCGTACATCGAGTCGATGGCGCGCTCATTGCTGGACGCGCTCCCGCACGACGGCGAAGCCGACCTCGTCCCCGCCTTCACTGCCCCACCCCCCAACGCCTCGACGGTCCACCTCCTCGGCTTCCCCGAGGAGGACGCGCCACAGGTCATGGCGTGGGCCAAGGATCTGATCGAGAGCGGCTTCCCGGGCACCCATCGCAACCGCGAGGGCGTCGAGGGTTTCGCAGAGGGCTTCCCTGACTTCGCCGGCTACATCGACGCGCGCATCGACGAGCGTCGTACGGCTCCCCGCGACGACGTCACCACCAAGCTGCTCGAGCTCGACGTCGACGACCAGCGACTCACGCCGCGGCAGCTCCGAGCGATGGTGCGCAACCTCGTGACCGGCGGGCTCACGACGACGAGCCAGCTCCTCGGCAACCTGCTCCACCAGATCTTCACGGTGCCCGGTCTCGAGGATCGACTACGGGCCGACTCGGACGCGTTGCCGCACGCCATCGAGGAGAGTCTGCGCCTTGCGCCGCCCGTGATGTTCGTCCCGCGTGGTTGCCGCCGCGACACCGCCGTCGGCGACGCGACACTGCACGAGGGCCAACGGGTCGTGATGGGAACCGCGTGTGCCAACCGCGACGAGTCCGTGTTCGCCGACCCCGACACGTTCGACGTCGACCGCGACAACTCGTCAGAGCACCTCACGTTCGGCTACGGACCGCACTTCTGCCCTGGCGCGCCGCTGGCGCGGACGGTCGCACGCATCGGTGTGAGCGCGCTCTTCGAACGGTTTCCCGCCGGAACCATTCGTCTCCCCGACGGGTTCGTCTTCGAGAACGTCCCCGCCTTCTTCGAAACCGGACCGAGGCGGCTCCCGGTTCGGATCACGCAGTGACCGCCACTGAGGCGAACGGCGTCGAGTTCCGACGGACCTGCGACTCGGCGTGCGCTCCGAGATGGTGTGAACGTCCTGTTCTAGGTTGAGGTCGTG
>DASUCS010000075.1:0-7296 GCA_036275935.1 Acidimicrobiales bacterium | reverse complement strand
ACGCGGATCGCGATGTCGGTCCAGCCGTCCTTGACGAGGTCCTCCTCGACGTCGCCACCGCTGACGAGGATGTTGAAGTTGTCGGTGCGCCGCTGCTGCCAGCCTGGCGTCAGCGAGGCCGCCCACTCGGGATCGGTCTCGGCGTTGTTGCGCACGTCGACCGACGACGGTGTGCGCTGGAACACGTACAGCTCCTTGGCGGCGGCGCCGAGGTGGGGGATGCACTGGATCGCGGTGGCCCCCGTGCCGATGATCCCGACCCGCTTGTCGGCCAGCTTGTCGAGGTTGCCGTTGGCGTCGCCGCCGGTGTACTCGTAGTCCCAGCGGCTGGTGTGAAACGAGTGACCCTTGAAGTCCTCGATGCCGGGAATGCCGGGCAGCTTCGGCACGTGCAACGGGCCGAGTCCCATGCCGAGGAACTGCGCGGTGAACTCGTCGCCGCGGTTCGTGCGCACGATCCACACCGAGCGGCTGTCGTCCCATTCGAGGTCGGTGACTTCGGTGTGGAACAGCGCGTGGTCGTACAGACCGAAGTGCTTCCCGATGCGGCGGCTGTGCTCGAGGATCTCGGGCGCATGCGCGTACTTCTCGGACGGCATGTGACCGGTTTCTTCGAGGAGCGGCATGTACACCATCGACGCCGTGTCGCACATGGCGCCCGGGTAGCGGTTCCAGTACCACGTGCCGCCGAAGTCGCCCGCCTTCTCGATGATGCGGACGTCGTCGACGCCGGCTTCCTTGATGCGGGCGCCGGTGACCAGTCCGGCGAAGCCGCCACCGATGAACGCCACCGTGACGTGGTCGGTTTTCGGCTCGCGCTCGACGACCGGCGTGTACGGATCGTCGAGGTAGTGCGACAGCTGGCCCTTGAGCTGCAGGTACTGGTCGTTGCCATCGGGCCGCAGGCGTTTGTCCCGCTCTTCGGCGTACTTGCGCTTGAGGGCTTCCTTGTCGATCACCGTCATCCCCAGCAGTCCACCCAAAACTTGACCCATCGGTCAAGAGGGGACTGTGTCAGATGCCGTTGGCCTCGGCGAGGATCGCCGCGGAGCGCAGGCGGTCCTCCAACGTCGGCGACGAGAGAGTGACGATGAGCTCGTCGGCCTCGATGCGCGCCGCGAAGTCGTCGAGGTAGCGCCTCACCGCCGGACCGTCGCCCACCGCCGTGTACTCCATCATGTGCAGCACCTGTTGCCCGGCTCGCGACTGGAGCAGTTCATCCGCCTCGTCGTCGGAGAGATCCCGACCGGGCGCCACGAACCGGGCGACGCGACGGCGTTGCGCGTAGAGCAGATGCGCTTCGGCCGTCGCGGACGTGTCGGCGGCGATCACGTTCACGCCAGCGATCACGTACGGCCGCTCCAGCTGGGACGACGGCTGGAAGTTCGACCGGTAGTAATCGATTGCTTGCTCGAGCGCGTCAGGCGCGAAGTGCGATGCGAACGCGAACGGCAATCCGAGCGCCGCCGCCAACGACCCGCCGAACAACGACGAGCCAAGGATGTACAGCGGGACGCACGTGCCGCGGCCCGGGATCGCGACGACCCCAGGGATGCGCGACTCGGTCGCGAGATAGCCCTGCAGCTCGAGAACGTCTTGAGGAAAGCGTTCGGCTGACATCGGGTCGCGCCGCAGCGCGCGCTGCGTCACCTGGTCGCTGCCGGGCGCTCGTCCGAGCCCGAGATCGATGCGGCCGGGATGCAGCTCGGCGAGTGTGCCGAACTGCTCGGCGATCGTCAGCGGTGCGTGGTTCGGGAGCATGATCCCGCCGGCGCCGAGGCGGATGTGCTCGGTGTGCGCGGCGACGTGCGCGATCAGCACGCTCGTCGCGGACGACGCGATCGATGCCATGTTGTGGTGCTCGGCGTACCAGATCCTCGTGAAACCGAGCTGTTCCGCGTGACGAGCGAGCACGACCGTCGCGTCCAGGCTTTCGCGGATCGACTGGTGCTCGCCGACGATCGCGAGATCGAGAATGGACAGCGGACGGGTCATCGAAGGTCCCAACGGTTGGCGGGACCTGTCTATTTCGACCGACTGACTACCAGGGAGTCGGCGTACCGAAGGCGTACGGGATCGGCGCGGCCGCCCCGTTGTTCGCCGCACAGAACGAGTCGCGTGCGGCGCTGGACTGGAGTGGCGGCACGTAGGCCTCGGCCGCCTTCAGCACGAGCTGCACGCCGGCGGCGTAGTCCTCGATCGACTGCGACACGACCGCGCGGGACGCAGCGTCAGGGGCATCGGTCAACCGTTCGGCGTTGCGCCACGCGGTCTCCCGCCACGCCGCCAGCAACTGGAACGTGGTCGTGTAGCCGAGCAGCAGTGGATCACGCGCATCGTCCGTCGCGCTGTCGAAGCGAGCCGCCTCTTCGGCGAGCAGCGGATCGATCACGGCGTTGAGGAACTGATTGACCTTGTCGTGGTCGGCCTTGCGGCTCGTGCCGTCGGGATACGTGATGCCGATGGCGGCGAGCACGTAGGGCAGGTCACGGTTCACGTGCGCGCTCATGCCGAGGAACAAGCTTCCGGACCCGGACACCTGCTTGCCCTTGGCGGCATCGAAGGCGATCAGCCACGCCTGCGGCACGGCGGAACGATTGCCCGTCGCCCAGTTGTCGTAGGCGTCGAAGTAGTACTTGGCGAACACCGCGTCTTCGTGGTTCACGTACGGCGTGTCCTGGAAGAACCCGACCTGATCGCGCGCCCACTCGTAGGTCTGCGTCGTGCGCAGGTACGCCAGTGAGAAGACGGCGTTGTGATCACACGACTGCGCGAGCGGATCGAACCGCCGCTGCATCTCCTTGATCGTCTTGTCGACGCAGCTCGACCTGCCGGCCACGCAGTCGTTGGCGCTGTTGGGGTCGTACTGATCGCTCCACGACGGCAGCTGCGAGGTCCAGTCGACGAAGAGCGGATCGTCCGCCTGCGCAGTTCCGGCGCCCAGGACGAACGCCGTCGTCGTCAACATCGTGCACAGCACCAACCCGGTGACCGCCCGGCGCACCAGCATCCAACACTCCGATCAGTAGTGAGATCCGGCCCCTTCGTGAGATCCTGCGGACAGCTGGCGACGCGCGCCATAGTTCGACGTTCCCATTCGGCGTAGTCAGTTGGAACTGGTCAGACGGACAATCTGTACGACTCCAGCCGTTCGACAAGCTCGTTGGGATGGGCGAGCGCCGGAAGATGGCCGCCGCGCATCTCATCGGGCTCGAAGCCGAGACGCTCACGAACGACACGACGTTGGAAGTCGGCGGGGAAGAAGCGGTCGTCGCGACACAGCAGGAAGCGCGTGGGTACGTCGGGCCACTGCTCGAGTGGCCACGGCGCAGCGAAGGGCGCGCCGGACTGGTCGCGGACGTGGGCGATCGACGCAGCCGCGACGTCGGCCGGCACGTCGTGGAGAAAGACGACCTCGGGATCGAACGGCTCGGGGAACACGTGCCCGGTGTTGGCCCACCACTCCCCTGCGGGCTCTCCGGGGCGCGGCACCATCGCCGCGACCAACACGAGGAGCTCGACATCGAGGCGCTCGCAGACGAGGGGCGCGGTGAATCCGCCGAGCGACTGCGCGACCAGCACGATGTCGTCGTGGGAGGCGGCGGCCTTCACGACGACGTCCGCGTACTGCTCGAAGCCGGCGGTGTCGTCGTCGCACGGGAGGTCGACCGCCACAACGTCATGGCCGCGGGCCTCCAGCTGCGGGGCGACGAGATGCCAGTACCAGGCATCGGACCCGGCACCGTGGATCAGGACATAGGTGCTCATCGGGATGTAGACGCTCGGACGCATCCGAACTCATCGCACGCGAAGATGCTCACGTGACCGAGATCCGCTGTGCGATCGACGACCGGTCGGGATCGTGACGGCGTTCGAGACGGTCCTGTACTCGTCGGAGGGTGGACTCGCCCGCGTGACCCTCAACCGTCCCGACGCGATGAATGGAATGACCAATCGCATGGTGCGCGAGGCGCGCGATGCAGTGGAGCTCGCGGCCGCGGATGCGTCGGTACGCGTGCTGGTGCTGACTGGTGCGGGGCGGGCCTTCTGTCCCGGTGCCGATCTGAAGCACTTCACCGGCGGCGGCGCCGATGAGCGGCTGACGTCTCGCGAATTCAAGATCACGACGTTGCTGCACGAGATCCCGGCGGTGACGGTGGCCGCGATCAACGGCGCGTGTGCGGGAGCCGGACTCGGGTGGGCGCTCGCGTGCGACATCCGCGTGATGTCGGCGTCGGCCAAGCTGAACACGGCGTTCCTCGATGTCGCGGTGGCCGGTGACATGGCGATCCCGTGGTCGCTACCGAGACTGGTCGGTTCGGCCCGGGCGCGTGAGCTGTCGTTCCTGCCGCGCAAGATCGACGCGTCCGAGGCCCTCGGGATCGGTCTCGTCGCTCGCGTGTTCCCTGACGAGTCCTTCCAGGACGACGCCGAGGAGCTGTTGCGCTCGCTCTTGAAGAAGTCGCCGAGCGCGTTGCGCGGGCTCAAGGAGAACTACGTCGCCGCGGAGCGCATGACGCTGTCCGACTTCGTCGACTTCGAAGCCGAGCGCCATCTGCGCATCGCCGCGAGCGAGGACACCGCCGAGGCGTTCCGTGCGTTCGTCGAGAAGCGAGAACCGAGGTTCACATGACGTGGATTCGCCTGCGGCAAGTTGCATTGGTGGCGCGCGATCTCCCGGTCGTACTCGGCGAACTGCACGACACCTTTGGGCTCGAGGTGGCGTTTCGGGATCCTGCAGTCGCGCAGTTCGGCCTGCAGAACGCGGTGTTGCCCGTCGGCAACCAGTTCATCGAGGTCGTGTCGCCGGTGAAGGAAGGCACCGCCGGCGGGCGTCAGCTCGAGCGGCTCGGCGGTGACGGCGGCTACATGGTGATCTGTCACACGGACGACCACGCGGCGGTTCGGTCGCGTGTCGCGGACCTCGGCGTGCGCACCGCGATCGACGTGGAGGACCACGGCTACCGCATCATGCAACTCCATCCCGGCGACACCGGCGGCTCGTTCCTGGAGATCGACTTCCAACCCGGAGGCGAGGATCCGAGCGGGCCCTGGATGCCCGCAGGCCCGGACTGGCAACAGGCACGACGCACCGAGGTGGTCACCGGCATTGCCGCGGTGAAGGTGCAGAGCCGGGACCCCGGCAAGACGGCGGCCCGTTGGGGCGAGATCACCGCGCTCGACGTGTCCGACGGCGTGCTGCGTCTCGACAACGCGACGGTCACGTTCGTGGACGGGCCGATCGATTCTCTCGTGGGCGTGAGCCTCGTCGCGAGCGATCGGACGCGGGTCGGCGAGCTCCACACGATCTGCGGCACCCGCTTCACACTCACGTGACCAATCGGCCTGTGCGCGTTGCGGAACCAAGCGACGAATGAGGACAGCGTCAGCCTCCGTCCGTAGGCTGGCGAGCGTGAAGCCTTCCACCCGTTTCCTGATATCCGGTGTCGGTGCGGCGGCCACGACGGCCAATGCGATTCGTCCGGCGGCCACGACCGGGCCGGTGTCGGTCCCGGCATTCGCGTTCGGGCTCACACCGTCGGAGCTCCCGTTGCAGACGGGGATGCTCCAACTGGCGACCGCGGGGCTGCTGTCGCGCAAGGGCGGCGCGAAGGGCGTGCGAGGCAAGCTCGGGGTCGCGGCGTACGCCGCGTCGGCGGCGGGGCTCGTGTCGCTCCACCTGACTGCGCGCAAGGCCGGCGACGTCCTCGAAGCGGCGCTGGAGAACGAGCTGGGGGCGAACTACCGCAGCCGCATCCGGGAACCGTTCACGCCGAAGCCCGAGGTCCCACTCACGCGTCACCAGCTGCTGCGCCCCGACATGCGGGCTCGCAAGCGCTACCGCGCCGTGCGCAACATCAGCTACGGGGACGCCGGCGCGCGCAACCGACTCGATGTGTGGAAGCGTGCCGACCTTCCCGCAGACGCCAAGGCGCCGGTGCTGTTCCAGGTGCACGGCGGCGCGTGGATGATGGGCCAGAAGGAAGGCCAGGCCGAGCCGCTGATGGCGCACCTTGCCGAGCGCGGCTGGGTGTGCGTCACGACGAACTACCGGCTGTCACCCCGCGCGACGTGGCCGGATCACATCGTCGACGTGAAGAAGGCGTTGGCGTGGACCAAGGCCACCATTGCCGAACACGGCGGCGATCCCGACTTCGTGGTGATCACCGGTGGATCGGCGGGCGGTCATCTGTCGTCGCTGGCCGCACTCACGCCCCACGTGAAGGACTTCCAGCCGGGCTTCGAGGACGTGGACACCTCGGTCGCCGCCGCGGTGCCGTTCTACGGCGTCTACGACTTCGTGAATCGGTACGGCACCAGCCGCGCGGACATGGAGGGGTTCCTCGGCAAGCGCGTGTTCAAGTCGACGCTGGCCGAGGACCGTGAGCGCTGGGAGCAGGCATCAACGATCTCGCATGTCGGTTCGCACGCGCCGCCGTTCTTCGTGTTGCACGGCACGAACGACTCCCTCGTTCCCGTCGAGCAGGCTCGCACGTTCGTCGACGAGCTTCGCAAGGAGTCGACGCAACCCGTCGTCTACGCCGAGCTCCCCGGCGCGCAACACGCGTTCGAGATCTTCCCTTCGGTGCGCACGCACCACACCGTGCACGCCGTCGAGCGCTTCCTCGCCGTCGTGAGAAGCGAGCACGGCGGCCAGACCCCCGCGGAAGCGGTCGACTCGACGACAGCCTGACCCGCTACGGCGCGCAGCCCCCTCGCATGTCGGCACACGCCACGTGCCGCGCGCCGGGTGCCGTCAGCGAGTACTCCGACTCGTAGTAGATCGAGAACCGGTCGGCGACAGGAAGCCCTGCGATGTGGTGCGGCACGTTGCCGGCCGCCGGATCGGTCGGCGCCGCCGCGGCCGCAGCGGGGTCGTAGCTCCCGCCCCCGATCGCGCTCGCATCCGCGCTGCCGTCGAACGCGGTCGCGACGAGACGATCGAACGCCGCGGTCGAGCCGCGCAGGTAGTAGTCGAACCACGCGAGCGTGTAGTAGAACGCGACGCGCTCGCCGAGGCTGCTCGCCGGGAGGATGTACGGCACGTAGCTGTACTCGAGATGCGTCGACGACCGCAGTGCGATCTGCATGGTGTCAACGCCGGCACCGGAGAGTTGCGTGAACGCCGCGTCCTTGCTGTGCGGGTCGGGTGGCGTGCTCGTCGACGTGGGATTGAAGAAGTACTCGGAGTTGATCCCGAGTGCCGGCGCGTGCACCGTCGTCCCGTCGGTCACGGGTGCGAGGTTGTCCCAGGCGACGATCGCCTTGACGCGCGCGTCGTCCTGACCGACCTGG
>DASUCS010000074.1:0-13484 GCA_036275935.1 Acidimicrobiales bacterium | reverse complement strand
GGGGTGAAGGTCTCGGGTTCCATGACCACTGGCTCTGGCTCCGGTTCGGGTTCGGGTTCGGGCTCTGGCTCTGCGGCCACAGGTTCGGGTTCGGGTTCCGGCTCCGGCTCCGGCTCGGGTTCCGGCTCCGGCTCGGGTTCCGGCTCGACCGCGACGGGTTCGGGTTCGGGCTCCGGCTCGACCGCGACAGGTTCCGGCTCCGGTTCGGGTTCGGGCTGTTCGGCCGGCACGACGTTGGCCGACGCCGGCGTCAGCGAGGTGGCGAACTGCAGTTGACGGACGGCGGCGTCGAGCTCGCTCTCACCGATCTGCGGGCGTACCGGGGGAAGCTGTCCGTCATCCGCATGGAATGGACCCAGGCTCTCGGCCACGTCGGTCGGCAGCGTGCGTGCGACAACCCGAATGGCTTCGGCGACGTCTTCGCCGGACAGGTCGTCGAAACCGTGTGCGGTGAGATAGCCGTGGGGGTTCCCGGCGAAACGAGACTGCTCGTCGCTGCTGGTGAGCAGCCCGCGCAGAAACTCCAGGATGTTGGCCACGGCGGAACAGTAACGCGCCACCGCAGAGCCGCTGCGCCCGCCGCCGTCAGGACGTAGTTTCCGGCTCGTGGAGCTGTGGACATCAGGGATCTCCTTGCCGCGCTACGCGGCGAAGACCGCGGTGCGTGTCGAAGCGGCCGGGTACGACGGGCTGTTGTTGGTCGACAGTCAGAACCTTGCAGGCGACACGTACGTCGCGCTGACGGCCTGTGCGATCGCAACGTCGACCATCAAGCTCGCAACGGGGGTGACCAACCCGCTCACGCGGCATCCGGCGGCCACCGCGTCGGCCATCGCCAGTCTGAACGCGGAGTCCGGTGGGCGAGCCGTGCTCGGCATCGGCCGCGGCGACTCCGCGCTGGCGCACCTCGGCCGTGCACCCGCGAGCGTCGACTACTTCGAGCGCTACGTCGCGGCGGTCGTTGCGTATCTCCGAGGTGAGGAGCTCTCGTTCGACGCGCTCGATCCCTTCGTGCCGGCGGACGCACCGCCTCCGGTCGACGCGCTCGGACTCGCCGGGCAGCCCGCGGTCAGCAAGCTTCACTGGCTACGTCCTGACGATCCGCCTGTGCCCGTCGACGTGTCGGCTTCGGGGCCGCGAATGATCGGTGTGGCGGCGCGCCACGCGCAGCGCATCACGTTCGGCGTCGGCGCCAACGTCGACCGATTGAGGTGGGCCATCGACACGGCGCGTGCCGCTGCGGGCTCGAACCCGCTGTCGCTCGGCGCGCACGTCAACGTCGTCGCGCATCCGGACATCGAGGTCGGGCGCAAGCTCGTGAGTGGGACGATGTCGACGTTCGCCCGGTTCAACGTGATGCACGGAGTCGTCGCGGGGCCACACGTTGCGGGCGCGGCCGACACGCTCAACCGGCTCCATGACGCCTACGACATGCGCAAGCACACCCAGGCCGGGTCGCCGCAAGCGGAACAGCTCGACCCGGAGTTCATCGACGCGTTCGGGATCGTCGGGCCGTCGTCGTACTGCGTCGAGCGGCTCCAGGAGCTCGGCGAGCTCGGTCTCGAACACCTCACGATCGTCGGCCCCGGACTCGGCACGGATCCCACAGAAGCCGGCGCCGCCGTCGCCCGGTTCAACGAAGAGGTCCTGCCCGCCCTCAAGTGAACGTTTGTGCGGTCGTAACGCGCGGTGAGCGCGCGTTGCTACCGGCAGAACGGGAGGACGTAGGGAGTTACTGCTTCTTCACGCCCGTGTCGCGGATGATGAGGGTGAACTTCACGTCGCACACCGGCTCGCCGGACGACGCGTCCTTCCACGACGTCTCTTGCACGTAGAACTCCATGAGCGCGGACGACGAGTCCTTCTCGTACACGTCGCTGATGCGCGCCGTGCCTTCGAGCACGTCGCCCACCTTCGGCTGGCGGTGGTACACGAACTCCTGCTCGCCGTGCAGGATCATGCGTCCGGGTCCGCGCAGCTTGTCGATCGGGAGGCCCTTGGTCGCACCGTCGATCGTGCCCCAGTAGCTCCACGAGAACGGGAACGTCGGTGGGACGATCGCATCGTCGGCGCGGTACTCCGGCGAGTTGTCCTTCACCGCGGCCGCGAACGCCCGCACCGGGCCCGACTCGATGCGCACCTTGGTGCTGCCGAGCTCGGTTCCCTTCAACTCCGTCATCGCGGCCATCAGTGCGTCCTCCCTAGCGTCCGAAACCCATGCGGGGGGTGCCGCTCCGGCGCTCCCCGAACAACTCGCCCCGACGGGCGTCGATGGCCTCGACCGACCACCGCTCGCCCTGCTCGATCTCTCCCACCATCGTCCACCCCTCCATCAGGTGCAAACGTCCGCCGAACACGACGAACACCTGCCCTGTGACGTCGGCGGCGGCGTCACTCGCGAGCCACGCCACGACGGGACCGATGTTCGCGGGATCCCACTCGTCGAATCCCTCCTCCGTCGGTGCGCCGAAGTCACCGAGCACCGTCTCCGTCATGCGGGTGCGCGCCCGCGGGGCGATCGCATTCACCGTGACGCCGTAGTTCTTGAGTTCTCTCGCCAACCCGATCGTCATCCCCGCGATGCCCGCCTTGGCGGCGACGTAGTTCGCCTGGGCGGTACCGCCGTACAGACCGGCCTCGGACGCGGTGTTGATGATGCGACCGCCACTGTCGTTGCCGGCCTTCGACTGCTCGCGCCAGTGCTCGGCAGCGAACCGGGACGGTGCGAAGTGGCCCTTGAGGTGGACGCGGATCACCGCGTCCCACTCGTCCTCGTCCATCTTGAACGACATCGAGTCGCGCAGGACGCCCGCGTTGTTCACGAGGATGTCGAGTCGGCCGAGCTCGGCGACCGTCGAAGCCACCAGGTGTGACGCTCCGGCCCATGACGACACGTCGTCGTCGTTCGTGATGGCGCGTCCGCCGGCCGCGGTGATCTCGTCGACCACCTCCTGCGCAGGGCTCGCCTCCGAGGATCCGTCGAGTGCGGTACCGAGATCGTTGACGACGACCGCCGCCCCCTCGCGCGCCAGCGCGAGCGCTTCCGCGCGGCCGATACCGCGGCCGGCACCGGTCACGATCGCCACCTTGCCGTCCAACGCACCCACGGGGCGGTGACGGTAGAGGATGCGCCTGCGCGTCGACCAGTCGTGGTTCACTCGCGTCGTGTTCAGTGACGTCGCGCTCGCGTTCGTCCTGTCGTACCTCGTCGGCTTCGAACGCGAGCTTCGTGGCTCGGCCGCCGGCGACCGCACGTACGCGTTGGTCGGCACCGGCGCGGCAGCCATCACGACCGTCGCCGTCAGCAGCTCCCCGCAAGCCATCGCCGGCATCGTCACCGGCATCGGCTTCATCGGCGCCGGCCTCGTGGTCCGGGGCGGACAAGGGATGCTCAGGGGAATGACCTCGGCCGCCACGATCTTCGCAGTGGCGGCCATCGGCATCGTCGCCGGTTACGGACGCGAGTGGCTGGCCATCGGCGTGACCGCATTGGTGCTCGTCGACCTCGAGCTGCGGCACCTCCCAGTGCTGCGGTACCTCGACGCCCGCCGCTACGCCCGCGATGACGACGACATGATGAAGTAGCGCCGCTTAGAGTCCACCGCTCGTATGACGGAAGCGACGGTCGGGATCGACATCGGGACCACGTCGGTCAAGGCGATCGCGGCCGACGGTGACGGCAACGTGGTCGCGTCGGCGCGGGTGCCCCACCCGTTGCGCATCGACGGACCCGAAGAGCTGGCGCACGACATCGACGCCGCCTGGATCGAAGGAGTGCGCGCCGCATACGCGCGGGTGAGTCCCGACCTCGATGTCGTCGGCGTGAACGTGGCGGCCATGGTGCCGTCGCTCGGGGCGTTGACGGCCGATGGGCGTGCAGCCGGGCCGGGTCTCCTCTATGGCGACCACCGCGGTCGCCGTGACTCCGACCGGGCCGGCGCCAACCCCGTCGAGCGGGGCGAGATGGCGGGGTTCCTCGCGTGGCTGCGCGAGAACTGTCCCGACGCGGAGAGGTTCTGGCCCGCGCAGGCAACCGCCAACTTCGCGCTGTGCGGACGGGCCGCACTCGACACGACGACTGCATTCACCGCGCATCCGTTGTTCGACGGCGCGCAGTGGGACGAAGCCCTCGCGTCCGAGGCGGGCGTCACCACCGATCAGTTGCCGGACATCGTCGTGGGCGTCGATCCCGTGGGCCGCATCGGCGGATCGGACGGTCCCTTGCTCGGGGGCGGCACGATCGACGCGATGGGCGAGCAGATCGTCGCCGGTGCGGACGGCGACGGAGATGTGCTGGTCATCTGCGGCACCACCCTCATCACGTGGGCGGTCATGAAGGGCGACGACTGGGTCGAGCAGCCCGGGCTCTGGACGATCCCGCACACCGCGCCCGGCAAGCTGGTCATCGGCGGCCCGTCGAACGCTGGTGGGCTGTTCCTGAACTGGGCTCGACAGCTCGCGGGCGCGGACCACGACACCGAGCTCGAACCGGTGACCGATCCCGGCAACGTCCCGGTGTGGCTGCCCTACGTGCGCGGTGAGCGAACGCCACTGCATCGGAACGATCTGCGTGCGTCACTGCACGATCTCAACCTCACCCACACGCCCGCGCACGTCGTGCGCGCGGCGTACGAGGCAGCGGGCTTCGTCGTGCGACACCACCTCGACCTTGCCGGCGACCTGATCGCGCCGCGCCGTCTCGTCGCCACCGGCGGCGGCGCGCGAGTCGAACCATGGGTACAGGCGCTCGCGGACTGCACGCGGCTGCCGGTCGACGTCGTGGCGGTGCCAGAGGGCGGCGCGCTCGGTTCGGCGTTCATCGCTCGTTGCGTCGCGGGCCTCGAGGCGCAGATGAGCGACGGTTCGCGTTGGGCGCGCATCGGCCATCGGGTCGAGCCCAACAGCGCGTGGGCGAGCGCGGTCGACGAGCGCTACGAGCGGTTCAGGGCGCTGACCGCGGCAGCTGCGTCAAGCTGACATCGTGGCGAGACCGAGGCGGCCCTGCCCACCGGCGACGCTCTCGAGCATGACGAGCTGCTCGAACAGCTCCGCGGTGACCGGCGGGCTGAACAGGTTGCCCTGCATCTGGTCGCAGCCGTTGCGCAGCAAGAAGTAGAGCTGCGCCGGCGTCTCCACACCTTCGGCGATCACCCGCATGTTGAGACCCTTCGCCATGGAGATGATGGCGAGCACGATGGACGCCTGGTTGCCGGTCTGCTGCGGACCGGCTTCGTCTTCGATGATGGCCTGCACGAAGGACTTGTCGATCTTCAGCGCGGTGACGGGCATGTGGCTCAGGTAGCTCAGTCCGCTCCAGCCGGTGCCGAAGTCGTCGATCGAGCACTCGACGCCCATCGCCCGCAACTCGTTGAGCGACGACTGCACCATCTGCGGGTCCTGCAACGCGAGGCTCTCCGTCAGCTCCAGCTCGAGCCGGCGGGGGTCGACGCCGGTCAGCCGCAACACACTTGCGACCACGTCGGAGATGCGCTGGAGCTGGAACTGGCGAGGCGAGAGGTTCACCGACACCGTGAGATCCGAGAAGCCCTGCTGCTCCCACTTACTCAACTGGTTGCACGCGGTGACCAGCGCCCACTCGCCGAGCTCGACGATGAGGCCGTTCTCCTCGGCGATCGGGATGAAGTCGGCGGGAGAGATCATCCCCATCTGCGGGTGCTCCCAACGCATCAGCGCCTCGGCACCCATCACCTTGCCCGAACGCAGGTCGACCTTCGGTTGGTACAGCAGTCGCAGCTCGTCGCGGTTCCACGCGCCGTGCAGCGCGCTCTCGATGTCGAACCGGCCTTCGATCTTCGCCTGGATGTCGGCGGTGTGCAGCTGGGCGCGGTTCCGGCCGAGCTCCTTGGCGCGGTACATCGCGCGGTCCGCGGCCCGCAGCAGCGCCTCGGGCTCGCGTCCGTCCTGGGGGAAATGGGCGATGCCGATGCTGCCGGACACGTGCAGCTTGCGCTTGGCGATCGTGACCGGTTGACCGATCGACGACAGCACCTCGTTCGCGGCGGCGAGGGACGTCTTCCCGTCGACCGCGTGGCGCAGGAGTATTGCGAACTCGTCGCCTTGCAGACGGGCGATCATCGAGCCGTGGGCCGCGCTCTCCACGAGGCGCTTGCCGACGGTCATCAGCAGCACGTTGCCGGCGGCGTGGCCGAGGGTGTCGTTGACGAGCTTGAACCGATCGAGGTCGAGGAACATCACCGCAACGTGCTCGCCTGTGCGCTCGGCCTGCGCCAGCGAGTCGGCGAGTCGGTCGTGGAACTGGCGGCGGTTCGGGAGTCCCGTCAGCTCGTCGTGCTGCGAGCGTCGTTCGATCTTCGCCCACTCACGGAGCAGGGCGGCAAGGTAGGCGACGACCGTGAGCGACAGCAGCGCCGAGCACAGGGCCAGCGATGCGAGCGACACGCGGCTGTCGGGCACGAGCTTCCAGGCGGCAATCCCGGGGACGAGCAGCACGGCGACGATGACGATCGTCAATCGACCGAAGCTCATGCGGATCGGGGTGGTGCGCACGAACGGAGGCTCGACCACGACCGCGGGATGCAGGAGAGCGAGCGCGACCATCAGCAGGCCCGACGCGGTGATCGCAATGGACGCCGTCGTGAGGTTCTGCGTGTTCGTCGTCGTGAGCACGCTGACGAGTCCGACGATCTCGCCGCAGAGGACGAGCACGCTGCCAGCGACCATCACCCGCACGGGAAGGCGTTCTGAGGTGCTGAGCCGCGCGAGTCGGATCGACGCGAACACCCACACGAGCGCGAGTCCGACGCGCACGACGTGCGCGGCGGCCATCGAACCGCTGATCTCGCCGGCGAGGAGCTTCGGCTCGACGCTCGCGCTCCAGAACACGACTGCGATCGACATCGCACCGAGCACACCCTCGAGCACCATGTCGAGCGCCCGTTCGCGAACTCGAGCGGCGAGGAAGGCCCACGCGCCGACCAGCGCGGCCAACATGGCGGCGACGCCGGTCCAGTTCCCGACCGGACCGTGCCCCTGGGCGACACCCCCGACGCCGAAGGCCAACGCGGCGATGAACGCCACGACGGCACAGGCCATGAGCTCGGCCGGCGGCATCTGGCTCGACGCTGCGGCCTCGGCGCGGCGTCGCCGGGCGACGACGAGCGCGGCAATCGCACACCATCCGACCAACGTCAGCATCGTCGACCGGCCGACTCGGCCGCCGAACAACCCGAGCGCGAGCATGCCGACAGGGGCCAGGACGAGGCCAGCTATCCACTGGCTCTGGTGGTCGCCCTCCTGCGTCCGCGCGATCTCGGTCGTCATCCCTGGCTCTCGTCGAGGCGTCAGATCTGTGCGTTATCGGTGTATTCGCGGCACGCGCTGACGCCCGCCCGTGCCGTAGCTGCCAACGGTTGTATCGGCCGGTGGATTCCCCGTTGTTAGCGAGACCTGGCCGATTGGGGAATTAGGCCTACTCTGACGCTCATGTCAGGTATCGATCTCGGTCCTGAGGTGGGGGACGCGTTCGACGCGATGGGCCAGTTCACCGACACCGTGGCAGGCGACGTGCGGGATCCCTACCCGGCGTTCATCTCGAAGCGCAGGGAGACGCCTGTCGAAGTCACGGTGAACGTCGGTTTCGACGGCGAAGAGAGCCCCGTCTGCAACGTCTACACCTACGATCTCGTCGCGCAGGTCCTGCGGGACAACGTCACCTTCTCCTCCGGCGCGGTTCGCGAGCTGATGGAAGTCGTGATGGGGCCGTTCGTGCTCGTCGGCATGGACGAGCCGGAACACAAGCGCCATCGCGGACTCGTGAGCGCCGCGTTTCGGCACAAAAGCCTCGTCGAGTGGGAGTCCGGCGTCATCGCGCCGATCATCGAAGACCTGATCGACACGTTCGCCGATCGAGGGCGCGCCGAGCTGGTGCGGGACTTCACGTTCCTCTTCCCCGTGCAGATCATCGCCGAGCTCCTCGGTGTTCCCCACGAGGACCACGAGAAGTTCCACGACATGGCGGTGTGGGTCGTCAACGTCGCCGCCAATCCCGAGAAGGGCATCGCCGCGTCCCAGGCGTTGCGCGAGTACCTCGCGGACATCGTGGAGGCGAAGCGGTCGAAGCCGGGTGACGACGTGATCAGCCTGCTCGTGCAAGAGGAGCTCGACGGCGAGCGGCTCGACGACGAGGAGATCTACTCGTTCCTCCGACTGCTGCTGCCTGCAGGTGCCGAGACGACCTACCGCGCGACAGGGAGCTTCCTGTTCGGGTTGCTGACGAACCCGGACCAGCTCGCCGCACTGCGGGCCGATCGCAGCCTCATGGGGCAGGCGGTCGAGGAGTCGATCCGGTGGGAGTCGCCGCTGCTCATCACCTCTCGTGGTGCCGCCGTCGACACGATTGTGGGCGGGGTGGAGATCCCGGCGGGGACGATGGTCATCCCGAACATCGGCTCGGCGAACCACGACGACACGCGGTGGGATCATGCCGACGAGTTCGACATCCTGCGCCCGGTGGTTCCTCACATCAGCTTCGGTGTCGGACCGCACATGTGCCTCGGCATGCACCTCGCCCGCATGGAGATGGCCGGCGCGGTGAACGCCTTGCTCGACCGCTTCCCCAACCTGCGCCTCGATCCCGAGGCCGTCGATCGCGACGACCCGCACATCCACGGCGAGCGCTTCCGATCGCCGACCGCCATTCCGGTGCTCTTCGATTGACCATGCTCGGGGGCAGGGCGGCGCTCATCACCGGCGCTGGCTCGGGTCAAGGCCGCGCGGCGGCCACGTTGTTCGCGTCGCATGGCGCGTCCATCGCGGTGATCGACATCAACGACGAGGGCAGTGACGAAACCGTCGCGCTGATCGAGAAGGAGGGCGGCGCGGCGGTCGCGATCCATGCCGACGTCTCCGTGAAGGACGACTGCGAACGCATGGTGGCGGAAACCGTCGCCGCCTTCGGTCGGCTCGACATCCTCTACAACAACGCGGCCGTGCAGATGTCGGGTCGGCTCGTCGAGTGCACGGAGGACGAGTGGGACCGCACGATCGCCACGAACCTCAACGCGGTGTTCTGGGCGTGTCGCGCCGCGCTGCCCGAGATGCTGAAGGGTGAGCGTGGCTCGATCATCAACACCGCGTCGGTGCTGGGACTGATCGGTTCGGAGGGTTACGTCGCCTACGGCGCGGCCAAGGCCGGGCTGGTGGCGCTGACGCGACAGCTCGCGGTGGAGTACGGCCCGCGAGTGCGGGCCAACGTCATCGCTCCGGGATCGATCGACACTCCCCGGTTCCGAAAGGTGGCGGAGGAGATGGACGACACCGAGGGCTTCCTGACGGGGCTCGCTCGGGTGATCCCGCTGCAGCGACTCGGCACCGCCGAGGACGTGGCCGGGATCGCGCTGTTCCTGGCGTCCGACCAGAGCGCGTACATGTCGGGCGCGGTGCTCCCTGCCGACGGCGGACTGGCGGCGCTGCGATGAACGTGGCGCTGGTCACCGGGGCTGCATCGGGTCTGGGCGCGGCGGTCGCCTCTCGGTTGCAGAAGGACGGCTACGACGTCGTCGGTCTCGATCTCGAGACGCCCGAGCCGTGGATCGAGCAGGGCGACGTGCGCGTCGACGCGGACGTGAAGCGGATCGTCGAGAGCGCCGCCGCACGCGGCCCGCTCACCGCGCTGGTGCTGAGTGCCGCGGTCGAGACGCGCTCGTCGATCGTCGACACCACCGACGAGGACTGGCAGCGCATCATCGACACCAACCTCAAGGGCCCGTTCCTGTGCATGAAGCACGCCGTACCGCGCATGGTCGAAGCCGGTGGCGGCGCGATCGTTGCGATGGGATCGACGCTCGGCGCCATCGTCGCGCCGCAGTATCCGGCCTACTGTGCGTCGAAGTTCGGCCTCACCAACCTGTGCAAGCAGGTGGCGATCGAGCATGCGCCTGACCACGTTCGGGTGAACGTGTTGTCGCTCGGACCGACCGACAGCGGGCTGTTCGTCCGTCTCACCGACATGGCGCCTGATCCCGAAGCAGTGCGCGCCGGTGTCGCGGCGAACCTGCCGATGAAGCGACTCGGTCGAGCCTCGGAGGTGTGCGACGCGGTGGCATTCCTGCTGTCCGACGCGTCGGGATGGACGAGCGGTGCGGTCCTGCCTCTCGACGGCGGCCTGGCGGCGCGCCGGCTCTGATGATCGAGGGGTTTCGAATTCTCGATGCGGACGCGCACGTCATCGAGCCCGCGCACGTCTTCGCGAAGTGGGCGCCCCCTGGTGCCGGGCCGATGGACCTTCCACCGGACACGCCGATGGTCCCGTGCGGCGATTTCGACCTGTTGAAGGACCAGTTCGAGCACGGCTTCGACGGTCCCTCGTATCTCCGGGCGATGGACGCGCAAGGCATCGACGCAGTCGTGCTCTATCCGTCGATCGGGTTGTTCGTGCCGTTCCTGCCGACGCTGAGCGCGGAGGAGTCAGCGGCCGCGTGCCGCTCGTACAACGACTGGATGGCGGAGTACTGCGCGACGGACGCAGCGCGCATGAGCGGCGTCGCGCTGGTGCCGATCGCGGACGTCGAGCTCGCCGTGGACGAAGCGACGCGCGCGAAGCAGCTGGGCCTCATCGGCATCATGGTGCGGCCGAACCATCTCTACGGACGCAACCTGGGTGACTCCGTCTATGACCCGTTGTGGGCCAGGTGCGTGCAACTCGGTTTGACGGTGTCCGTGCACGAGGGGCTCGGGTTGCGCGGACCGACGATCGGCACCGACCGCTTCGACTCGTTCGCCCCTCGGCACGCGCTGTCGCATCCGATGGAGCAGATGGCGGCGATGGCGTCGTTCGTCCTCGACGGAGGGTTCGAACGACACCCCGAGCTTCGGGTCGCGTTCTTGGAATCCGGGACCGGTTGGTTGCCGTACTGGCTCGCCCGCCTCGACGATCACGTCGAGTGGATGTCGCCCGAGCGTCCATCCGCCACCGAGCTCTTCGATGCACACTGCGTGATCTCCACGGAAGCAGACGACGACTGCGTCGGCATGGTCATCAACTGGATGGGGCCCGAGTACGTGATGTGGGCCAGCGACTTCCCGCACCCCGACGCGATCTATCCCGGCGCGGCCGACGCATTCCTGCACGAGTGCCAGGAACAGGGTGTGTCCGAGGACGATGCCCGCGTGATCCTCTGGGATGGCCCGATGGCGTTCTACGGACTCGAGAATCGCTTCAGCGCGTAACGTTTCAGCGTGCTCTACGTCTTCGGTTTCGAACGGCTGGGCGTCGTCATCTCAGACCTGTACTTCGCCGACCCGCATCCCGAGCCGGGCAACGAAGGCGCCGAACGGGGCGTACGGCTCGAGGTGCGCTACATGGAGCTGGCCGAGCAGGGCGGCACGGTCTACGCGTCCCGGCCGATCATCGCGGGTGAGCCGCTGTGGCGCGTCGATCTGCTCGAGACAGTGACGAACCCAGGCTCGCTCGACCGTGCGCACCATCACCCGACGATGCGCGGGTGGGAGCCCGGGCGTCGGAAGTTCGAGGCGGACATCACCGAGGATCCGATCCTCTGGCTGACCGCACGTCTGGACGATCTCAGTGAGGTCAAGGCTGCGTTGGATGCGGATGGCGTGTCCGTCGACGAGGCCGAACTGGCCGAGCTGCGTGCGACGGGGCCGGAGATCGTCGACGCGGTGCAGCGGTTGCGCACGCGCATCTCGAAGGGCGAGCTCGCACGCGAGCCCGGGGACGCCGATGCGAGCGTGCTCGTGCGTACCGGCTGGTTGTAGCGGGGGTCAGGCCACGGCGTAGTCGGTTCGCGACTTGCGCTTCGCGGCATACATCGCGGAGTCGGCGCGTTGCAGCAGCGCTTCGCCGCCGAGCTCGCGGTCGACCGAGATCGCTGCGCCAACGCTCGCGCGCAGTTCGAGGTTCAGGCCGGCCACCGCGACGTCGCCGTTGAGCGCGTGCGTCAGTCGCTCGGCGAGCTCGGCGGGCTCGGGTGCTTCCTCGCCCGAGCACACCACGATGAACTCGTCGCCGCCCAATCGTCCGAGCAGGTCTCCCTCACGGATCACACTGCGCATGCGGTTCGTGGCGATGCGAAGCAACTCGTCGCCGGCAGCGTGACCGACCTCGTCGTTGATCGCTTTGAAATCGTCGAGGTCGACGAAGGCGACCGTCACCCGTCGCGAGTCGCGCAGGAAGCTCTCGACGGCGGACGCGGTGGCGGCGCGGTTCAGGCAGCCGGTGAGGTCGTCGTGGTTGGCGCGATGTTCGAGCTCGGCCCTCAGGCGGCTGCGATCGGTCACGTCAGCGGCGCAGACGATGATCCCGTCCACCACACCGTTGCCATCGGTCATGGCACGCGCCGTCAGCTCGCACCGTCGCTCGTCGCCGAGACGAAGCACGCCGATCTCCTGCTGCGCGGGGAGTCCGGCGAACGCGAGATCGAGTGCCGCCTGCATGACCGACCGATCGGCCGGCACCGCGCACGCGAGGAGGTCGTTGATCGAGCCGATCGGTCCAAGGAGCTCGACCAGCGGTGCGTTGGTGTACACGACGACGTGATCCGGGCGAAGGTGGCACACGCCGATCGGCAGTGCTTCGGCCAGCCGGGCCAAATCGCGCTCACGGTCCCGCAGCGCTTCGAGATGCGCCATTTCCTCGGAGATGTCGACCATCTCGGTGAGCACGCAGAGGCGCTCGGGATCGTCGAGATGATCTTCGTTGGTGACCTCGACCCAGACGTAGCGACCACTCGCGTGCTGCAGGCGCACTCGGGAGCGGCTGCGCCCGTGTGACCGCATCAGCATCCACGTGTCGATCGCCTGTGTTGCGTCGTCTGGATGTACGAAGTCGAGGGTCGACTTCCCGATGAGCTCGTCCGCCGGCCAACCGAGCAGCGCGATCGTGCGGTCGTCGACTTCGAGAAAGGTCGCCGCGGAATCGCGCTTCGAGTGCGCGGCGCCTCGCCGGATCGCCGCCCTCTCGTCCGACGAGCGGGCGATCATGTCGAGGTTCTGTCCCTCCATGACGATGATGTGCACGCCGTGTTCGACTCGAACGTCGAACATGTGGATCGTCGCCGGGGTCTCGCGGTCGGCGAGCAAGTGCACCTGGATGGTCACCACCGGCTCGTGTTGCGCGCGTGTCCACGCTTCGATCACGGCGATGTGGTCCTCACCGACGATGAGGTCCATCGCGAGTCGGCCGTCGAAATGCTCGTGCCCTTCGTCGGGCACCGACGCGGGAACAGGAACGAGCGTGCCCTGGTCGCCGATGGCCGCAACGATGGCCGCGGGATTCCGCCGGAAGAGTGAACGAAGTGCGGCTTCAGCGTTCATCCCGGCTTACATCGGCACGAGTCGCGTTTTTCGTGAGAGGTTCACCCACAGCGAGGTGCCGCGTTCAGATCCAAAGCGGGCAGACCGCTCGCAAACTCGCTTTGGCGGATTGTGGTGTCTCGGTACCGTCGAACGCATGGTCGTGGTCGTGGCGCACGAGCCCAGCGCTC
>DASUCS010000073.1:0-2659 GCA_036275935.1 Acidimicrobiales bacterium | reverse complement strand
GCGGCCGGTCTAGAATGACCGCTGTCACCTCGCCAACCGGCTTGTTCAACGCTTTGGCGATGCGGTTGAGGTTCTCCGCTACCGGCGCGTCGATGTCGATCACGTCGCGCGAGGCCGGCCCCACCGCGATCTTCTCCATGTAGAAGCACGGGCCCGGATCGAACATCGACCCGCGCTCGCTCATCGCGATGACCGAGATCGCGTTGCCGCGGCCCAATGCAGTGAGGGTCGTTCCTTCCACGGGATCGACGGCGATGTCCGTTTCGGGCGGCGTGCCGTCACCGATCTGTTCGCCGTTGTAGAGCATGGGCGCTTCGTCCTTCTCGCCCTCGCCGATGACCACGACGCCGTCCATCGGGACGGTTTGGAGGACAACCCGCATCGCCTCCACCGCGGCCCCATCGGCGCCGTTCTTGTCGCCCAACCCCATCCAGCGTGAGGCCGCCAGCGCTGCGGCCTCGGTGACGCGCACCAATTCAAGTGCGAAGTTCCGGTCGGGGACCTGCTTCGAGGGCGCCATCAAGCGATACTAGGACGGCATGTCTGAGCGTCAGAATTGGCAGCGCGCGTTCGACGAGTCGCCGACGCGCGACGCGGCGTTCGAGACGTTGTCCGGTTTGCCCCTCGATCCGGTGTACGGGCCGGACGACGGAGAGTTCCCCGGCCAGTTCCCGTACACCCGCGGGCCGTACGCGTCGATGTACCGCTCGAAGCTGTGGACGATGCGGATGTTCGCGGGCTTCGGCACTGCCGAGGACACGAACCGGCGCTTCCACGACATCCTCACATCGGGAGGCGACGGGCTCTCGACGGCCTTCGACCTTCCGACCCTGATGGGACGCGATTCGGACGATCCGTTGAGCGAGGGTGAGGTGGGCAAGTGCGGCGTTGCGGTCGACACGCTCGCCGACATGGAGGACCTGTTCGCCGGCATCGACCTGGCGAAGGTCACGACCTCGATGACGATCAACTCGCCGGCGGCCGTGCTGCTGGCGATGTACGTCGCCGTCGCCGAGAAGTCCGGTGTGGACCGGGCCAAGCTCGGCGGGACGTTGCAGAACGACATCCTCAAGGAGTTCCACGCCCAGAAGGAGTTCGTCTTTCCGCCGCAGCCGTCGATGCGGCTCGTGCGCGACACGATCGTCTTCTGCTCGGCGGAGATGCCACGGTGGCACCCCGTGTCCATCTCCGGCTACCACATCCGCGAAGCCGGCTCGACGGCAGCGCAAGAGCTCGCCTTCACGCTCGCCGACGGATTCGCGTACGTCGAGCTCGCCCTCGCGGCCGGACTCGACGTCGATGCGTTCGCGCCGCGGCTCAGCTTCTTCTTCAACGCCCATCTCGACTTCTTCGAAGAGATCGCCAAGTACCGAGCCGCACGACGAATCTGGGCGCGCTGGATGCGCGACCGCTACGGCGCGAAGGGCGAGCGGTCGCTGCAGCTCCGATTCCACACCCAGACCGCCGGCGTCTCGTTGACCGCGCAGCAGCCCGAGCTGAACATCGCCCGCACCGCGCTCGAAGCGCTCGCGGGCGTGATGGGTGGCACGCAGTCGCTGCACACGAACTCGATGGACGAAGCGCTCGCACTCCCGACCGAGAAGGCGGCTCGCATCGCGCTGCGGACGCAACAGATCATCGCCCACGAGCTCGGCGTTGCGAACGTTGCCGACCCCCTTGGTGGCTCGTGGTTCGTCGAGGAGCTGACCGACAAGATGGAGGCTCAGGCGGAGGCGATCTTCGCCCACCTCGACGAGCTGGGCGCCGGGTCGATGCTCGAGGGGCTGTACGCCGCGGTCGACAACGGCTACATCCAAGGTGCCATCGCCGACGCGTCCTACGAGTTCGAGCGCAAGGTGAATTCGGGGCAGCGGATCGTTGTCGGGGTGAACCGCTTCACCGAAGGCAACGAGGACGACCAACTCGAGATCCTGCAGATCACTGCCGAACAGGAGCAGCAGCAGATCAAGCGGCTGCAAGCCGTGCGCGCCGACCGCGACGACGAGCGTGTTGCAGCGGTGCTCGACGCGATCCGTTCGCAGGCTGCGGATCCGGAACGCAATCTCATGCCGGCGTTGATCGACGCGGTCAACGTGTACGCCACCGAGGGCGAGATCATGGACGCGCTCGCGGACGTCTTCGGTCGCTACGTCGAGAACCCAGTTCTGTAGTGGCCACGCCTCGGGTCACTGCGGCCATGTGCGCGTACGGGCGTACGCTGTCCGAGCCGCGCCTGTCGCCTGACGGCGATCGTCTCGCGTACCTCGTGAACGTCCTCGGACGCGGACAGCTCGTCGTCATCGACGTCGTCGGCGGCTCGGAGCTCGTCGTCACGAGTGATCCGCCCCCGCGTCCAGCGGCCGCGTACGGCGGCGGCGCGTTCGACTGGTCCGCGGACGGCGCGTCGCTCCTGTACGCCGCGACGGACGGAGGGCTCTGGCGCGTCGCCGCGACCGGCGGTGCGCCCGAGCTGGTCGTGCCGAAGCAACCGGAGGGTGCCGTTGCCGCGCCGGCCGTGAGCCCCGACGGCACTCGTGTCGCGTACGTCGTGGACCAGCATCACGTCGGCGTCTCGTTGCTCGACAGCGACGCGTGGCCGATCCGACTCTCCACCACGGCTGACTTCTGCTTCGACCCGGTGTGGGCTGCTGGAAGTGAT
>DASUCS010000072.1:0-17625 GCA_036275935.1 Acidimicrobiales bacterium | reverse complement strand
GTTCACGTCCTCGACGACGGCACCCTCGAGCTTGGTGTCACCGAGCAGGTCGACGACCTTGCTGTTCCACAGGAAGCCGATCTTGTCGTTCTTGAACGCCCGCTCCTGCATGATCTTCGAGGCCCGCAGCGAGTCGCGGCGGTGGATCAACGTGACGCTGCTCGCGAACTTGGTGAGGAACAGGGCTTCCTCGACGGCCGAGTCGCCGCCGCCCACCACGCCGATCTCGCGGTCACGGAAGAAGAAGCCGTCGCAGGTCGCGCACGTCGACACGCCGTAGCCCACGAGCCGCTGCTCGTTCTCCAGTCCCAGCATCAGTGACTGCGCCCCGGTGGACACGATGATGGTCTTGCCCTGGTAGGTCGGCTCCGCCGCCTCGGGATCGCCGACCCAGACGCCGAACGGTGGAGCGGACAGGTCCACGCGTGAGACCTTGACCGTCTCGAGTTGGGCGCCGAACCGCTCTGCCTGCTCGCGGAACCCGGCCATGAGCATCGGTCCCATGATCCCGGCAGGGAACCCGGGGAAGTTCTCGACCTCGGTGGTGAGCATGAGCTGGCCACCAGGTTGATCGCTCGTCGACGAAGGTTCTCCTTCGAGTACGAGCGGGGACAGGTTGGCGCGCGCGGCGTAGATGGCGGCGGTCAGCCCGGCCGGGCCGGAGCCGATGATGATGACGTCGCGGACGCCCTCGGTGGAGGACATCGGTTACTCCTCGACAGGCTGCTTCTTGGCCCTTCGGAACAGGACCATGGCGATGACTACGAACAACAGCCCCACCAACACGTCTGCAGCCCAGATGTGTTCCTCACCGAACACCGAATCAGGCAGGTAGTTGTTCAGCACCCGCACGAGCAGGATGGCGAACAGCACGAGTGCGGTGGTGCCGAGGACCGTCGCGAACGTCCCGAAGACGATCGCCCTCGCCACGGTGGTGATGGGCCCTGTGACCTTGTCCTTCGCAGTGCCGACGACTTTGACGATGCTGTCGGTCGCTTGTGCGGGCCAGTCGTCGGTGCGCACGCGCGTGTTGGAGAGATCGACCTGGTCAGCCACGGCGCGCAGCGTAGTCTGCGGCCCGTGCACGCCGATCCGCCGCGGTGTTGAGCTTCAGGGTCGCGCTCGCGGTCGTCGTCGGCGCACTGCTGTGTGCGCTCGGTGCATTGATCCTGGGTGAGTACGAGTTCAGCGGGGTCACGCCGGTCGGTGCCGGAGTGTTGTTCGGTCTGGTGATCTCGGAGATCGTCATCGAGATCGGTGGTACCCGCCATCCGGTCTTGGGCGTGCTCACCGCGGCGATGGTCGCCGGCGCGCTCGCGTGGGCGGCCTACGTGTCCTCCGGCGAAGGTCTCCGTCCGTTCCCCACGGAGGCGTGGCTGGCGATGGTTCTCGGTGGTGTCACCGCTGGATGGCGCACCGGCCGGCGCCGGCCGCAGCCCACGGAGCCCCTCACAGCGGCTGAGTGAACACGAGCGTGCACGTCCCGGCGGCGGTCACGACGACGCGACGCGTGCCATCGGTCAACGCGTACACATCGATCTGGACGGGCGCACCCTCCAGGGCGGCGCTCGCGGTGTAGAGCTGCGTTGCGGCGTCGGCGGGGGTGGTGGCGCAGCGGCTCGACGTGGAAGACCCCGCTGCCGTTGGTGCCGCGTTGTCCTCCGCCCCGGTCGCCGCCTTCGTCGACTGGGCGGACCGGAGCGTCGCCTGCACCGCCGCGACCAGCGCCTGGCGGTCGGCATACGAGCCGGCGACACCGTTGGCGGCGGGGAACTCCGGGCTGGCGGCCTGCGCGGCGGCGCTCGAGGCCGGCGAAGAGGCTGCGGCGGTCGCCGAGAGCTTCTTCGAGGAGTCGCTGCTGGCGGATCGGAGCAGCAGTCCGGCCGCGCCGACAACCAGGATCACCGCCGCGGCGATGGACGCGATGCGGAGACGACGGCGGGCGCGCGCTGCTGGGAGGTCGACAACGGGCGCGGCCGCCAGCGCGCTCGCGATCGCCGAGTCCCTTGTTGTGGTCGTCGGTCGTTCCACGCGTGACGCTGCGAGCGCGTTTCGAACGCGCCGCAGTTCCTCGACCCGCGCGCGAATGGCGGGATCCGCGTCGACGAGTGCCCGCTCCTCGGCGGTGGCCGCGTCGTCGAGGTACGCGGATGCCAGTTCGTCGATCTCGAAGTCGTCGTTCATGGTTCTGGACTAGGACGATCGGAGGCCGGTTCTGGGTTCCCGCCGAGCTGGGTGGCGAGCATCGCCCGGCCGCGAGCGATCCGGGACCGGACGGTACCGGGCGGCACACCGAGGACCTCCGCGATCTCGGCGTAGTCGAGCGCGCAGACGTCACGCAGGACGACAGCCGCTCTGAAGTCGGGCGGCAGGCCTTGCAGCGCGGCGTCGACGGTGAGCTCGCCGACGACGATGTCGTCGACCGCCGCAACGGGGTCGGCACCCAGCAGCGCGTCGTCATCGGGCAGCCCCGGATCGGGCCGCCGGCGCCTGCGTCGGAGCTCGTCGAGGCACGCGTTCGTCGCGACGCGGTACGACCACGTCGAGAACGCGGCGCGTCCGTCGAATCGAGGCAGCCCGCGCACGATCGCGAACAACGCCTCCTGCGTCGCATCCGCTGCGTCGGCGCGGTTACCCGCCAGCCGGAAGCAGAGCGCGTGCAGCCGGTCGTAGTGCCGGCGCAGGAGCGTGTCGAGCGCCCGTCGGTCACCGCGCTGCGCGGCGGCTACCAGCGTCGCGTCGTCGTCGTCCGAGCGGATGCTCGACGCTACTTCTGGTCGACCGTCACTTCCGCGATGCGAGCGTGGAAGCGGCCCGCGTCATCGGCATCGGTCCCGACGTTCGTGATCCAGATCAACACCGCTGCGCCCTTCGTGCCTTGCAGGTCGAACGAGGTCGTGCCCGGGGCGATGTTGGTCTTCGTCGCCACCGGGTTGCCCCACGCAGTGAGGTTGTCCTTCTTGGCATCGGCCACGTAGATCTGGACCGACCAGTCGTGGGTCGGCGAGTCGATCTTCAACGTCCCCAGCGTGGCCGAGTCGGCGAGCGTGACGACGAGTCCGACCCCGGGCTTCACCTTGATGGCAGAGTCGTTGTAACCCTGCGTCTGCCACATGGTCGACGGATCCTTGTCGATTGCGGCCTTGGCCTCGTCGTCGTTCTCGTTGCCATCGCCGAGAGGATCGAACGCGGTCGCGTCCGCGGTGGTCAAGGTCGTGCCGTTCGACGCAGACGAGCTGTTGGTCGAGTTGCCGCCGATGTGCGGCAGGCCGCCACCACCCGCGACGAGCACGCCGGCGATGATCAGCGCGGCGGCGACGAGAACGATGACGATCGTGGGGAGGAGCCAGCCCCGTTCTGTCCGTACGAAGGTGGGCGGTGCCGATCCGGGCGGTGTGTTGTCGACCGTGACCGCCGGCGTTGCGACGGTTGCGTCGCCCGAAGGACCCGGGTTGAACGTGAGCGGTCCGGTTGCGGTACCCCCGCGCTCGGCCGCGAGCATCGCGGCGCGGAAGTCACCGGCGGACGCGTAGCGCGCCGCGGGGTCCCGTGCGATCGCGCGCAGCACGACATCTTCGAGTGCCTTGGAGATACCCGCGCGCACGTTGCGCGGACGCATCGGTTCCTGATGCAGCCGCGCGAGCGCGATCGCAGCTTCGGTGTCTCCCGTGAAGGGCGGACGACCGCACAACGTCTCGTACAGCACGACGCCGAGCGCATACACGTCCGCTCGCGCGTCGACGGCATGACCCTCGACCTGTTCGGGCGCGAGGTACTTGGCGGTTCCGAGCGTCATGTTCGTCGCGGTGAGATCAGCGCCCGCCTTCGCGATGCCGAAATCCGCCACCAGGACACGTCCGTCGTTCGACAGCAGGATGTTCGCCGGCTTCACGTCGCGATGGATGATGCCGCCGCGGTGGGCGGTCTCGAGCGCGTCGGCAACCTGCGCCAGGATCGACACGGCGTGCCCTGGCTCGAGCCACTTGCGTTCGTCGAGGAGCTGTCGCAGGGTCATCCCCTGCACCAGCTCCATGACGATCGCTTCGGAATCCTCGCTCGAGCACGTGTCGAAGATCGACACGATCGACGGATGCGACAACCGGGCGGCGGCGACCGCTTCACGCCGAAAGCGCTCGACGAATCCGGCGTCCGTTGTGAGGTGGGTGTGCAGCAGCTTTACTGCCACCCGTCGAGCCAGCACCTCGTCGGTTGCTTCCCACACCTGGGCCATGCCGCCCGAAGCGATGAGGTGATCGAGGCGGTAGCGACCGCCGACGAGCCGTCCGGCCTGCGTGCCGAGAGACGAGTGCTCGCTCAGTTCACTGCGCCCCGCTGGGCTGTTGCCACGTCACCCCGAGCACCCGCGGACCGGCATGGGTTCCGATGACCGCGCCGATGAGCGCGATGCGGATCTCGTCGCGCGGGAAACGTGACGAGATCAGATCCAGGAACTCGTCGACGTCGGGCGCTTCGCCGTGGCACACACTGAGTCGTTCCACCGCGGGCTGCTCGAGCAAACGATCGGCGAGCCAACGCAACGCCTTTTTTCGCGTGCGGGCCTTGCCCGCCTCCTCGACTCTTCCGGAACTGGCGTCGATGAGCGGTTTGATCGACAGCAGGTTGCCGAGCAGCGCTTGCGCGCCGCCGATGCGCCCGCCCTTCTTCAGGTTCTCGAGCGTGTCCAGACACGCGAGCACCCTGGTGCGCGCGGCCATGTCCTCGACGGCAGCGACGATCGCGTCTGCAGTTGCTCCGTCGCGAGCCAGCTCGGCCGCGGCGATGGCCTGTGATCCGAGACCCAGCGTCACCGATCGCGAATCGACCACGTGCACAGGAATCACATCCGCGACAGCTCGCGCCGCGTTCTGCGCAGACTGGATCGTGGCCGACAGCTCGCCTGACAGGTCGATGCATACGACCGCGTCGGCACCTCGTTCTGCGGCGCGGCGAAACACCTGCTCGAATGCGCCCGGCGCGGGTGCGGCAGTCTCTGGCAGTTCTTCCGATTCGCTCAATCGTCGGTAGAACTCGTCGACGCTCAGCTCGACGCGGTCTGTGAACTCCTTGTCGCCGAAGCGGATCGACAGCGGAACGATGTCGATGCCGAGGGCCTCGGCCTCATCCGGTGCGAGGTCGCAGGAACTGTCGGTGACGATGCGAACGCCCATGGGACATGCACCTTACGTCGCGAGTCGACCGCCGTTTCCCGCGGCGAGATGTTTGAGGCGGCGGCGCCGCTCCCGTCGCGTCTTGACCACGTTGCGGATCCACCACGCGGCGAGGAACGTGCCGGCCCCGACCGACAACACGATGCCGACACCGCTGAATGCGGTGGACCGCACGGTGATGCGGGTGCGCCCGACCTCCAGCCCACCGTCGGGTGCCATCACCGACACATCGAGAGGGGAGTCGCCGGACGCACGAGTGCGGACGTTGAGCTGCACCTGCGTGCGTTCGTCCGCCAGTGTCACGTCGACCGTGCCGTCCTGGTGATCGGGGAACTCCAGCTTCTCGCCTTCGAGCAGGAGATGAACCTTGACCGGATAGCCGGTCGCGTTGCGCAGGGTCAGCGACACGACGCCATCGCGCGCGGTGAAGCTGATCGTCTGTCGCGGCGGCGGTTCGATCTTGTGCGTCTCATTGGTGATGCTGTCGCGTACGCCGTCGAGGTAACGCGTCCGATCGGAGTCGCTGAGCTCAGCGGCTCCTGCGACGAGCAGCCTGCTCTCGAAGTCGTGGACGCGTGGATTGTCGGCCGTGACCATCGTCTTGTACGACGCCAGCTCGTTCTCTGCGGCATGCACGTTCCCGGCGAACCCACCGGCACCCGAGTCCTTGTCCGGCACGAGCGAGCGAGTGAGCGCAGCCCCCTTGCCGTTCGTCTCACCCTTCGAGCCGGCGCGCGGCACCGCCGAGAACATGGTCGACAAGGTCATCGGCCGCAGCATGCGGTTCGACGGCGCGAGGCCGGACAGGAGCGTGTCGAGGAACTGTGGATCGATGCGCTGGTCGTTGCCGAACGCCACGACCGTGCCTCGCGTGTCGGGTGGATCGTCGAAGAAGAGCACCGCGAGATCGGCGAGGAGATGGTTGGCGTCGAGCACTGGATCGCCCGTCTCGGCGACATGCGCGCTCAGCCCTGCGTCGGCTGCAGCGACCTGCACTCCGTCCAGATCCTTCAGCGTGAACGGCTGTGTCAGCGTGCGGTTGAAGACGCGCCCGTCCAGCGGTGACAGTCCGACGTCGGGAACCACCAACGACTTCACGCCACGTTCGCGCAAGAGCTCTGCGAACTCGGGAGTGATGCTCCCGTCCGCCACGTACGTGGTCTCGTCCGGCGAAGCCAACTTCGATCGGACCGTGGCCACTCCGCTCGTGAACTGGCGTTTGACCTCCGCGTCGAGTCCCGCGGTCAGCCAGTCTGCGGCATGCATGCGCACGTAGGGCGTGAGCGTGACCTGGCGCCCAGCGGCGCCCTTCTTCACCTCGGCCAGCGTGTTGGGCTCGAGGGCGTCGAGCGTCTCCGGTGTCGGCGCGATCGTGACCGGTATCGAGTTGTGCGTCTGCAACACCGCGGCATGACTCAGCAGCAGCTGGGCGACCGACGGGTCGAGGGCGGTCGAGCCGTCCGGTTGGCGGGCGAGGCGGCCGCCCTCCGGCAGGACGACAGCGACACCGAGCGGCGCAGAGTCGTGGCTCGTCGGTAGGCGCACGAGGAAGGTGAGCAGCGAGTCGAGCGTCGCCCCGGAGCTGCTCACCAGGTCGACCGAAACGGGGTACACGCCCTCGCCGAGCCGAACCGTTCCTGCTTGCGGGGGAGCGGTCGACTGCGGATCGCGCGTCGCGATGGTCGCAACGGCAATGCCCGATGCATCCGGGACCGCCGGTGTCTCGATCGGTTGGCCGACCGTGCCGCGCGGGAAGCGGCCCGATACGGCCGCGTTGAAGTCGATGCGCGTCGGGACGCGGTTGCGTACCTGGAGACGAAGGCGGGCGCCGGTCGGTACGCCGACGACGCGGAGCCGGAGCATGAAGACCCCGTCGGGCTCGATCACCGGCGATTGGCTGACGAGCTGGAGGATGTCGGTGCGCGACTGCCGGGGTGTCTGTTGCGGCTGGGCCGCGGCCGGCACCACACCGGTCGCGAGCAGCACGAGGGCGCAGAGGAGCGCTCGTCTCATGTGAGGGTGATCTGCAACACCGCGAGACCGCCCGGCTGCAGGCGAAAACCGAGGCGTTGGTACAGCGACAGCGCGCTGTCGTTGTGCTCCTGCGTGTTGACCATCGCGCGGTCGACCCCGCGGCGCTTCAGCCAGCGCAGGCAATCCAATGCCAGCGCGCGACCGAGCCCACGACCCTGGTGGTCGGGATCAATTGCCAAGCGCTGCAAGAAGCCGCGTGTCCCGGCCCGTCCGGAGATGGCGTAGCCGACCACGCGGTCGTCGAGCGTCGCGACCCGGAACCGACTCGATGGTGTCGCGCCGAGCGCTTCCTCGAACCCCGAGTCGTCGAGTCGCCAGAAGGAGTCGAACGATCGACCGTCGACGAGGAGCGCGGCGGGGCGATCCGCGCGGCGCCCGCGTCGGAGCTCACCCGTCGACGTCGTCACCACGTCGTGGAGATCGTGTGCGAGGAGGTGCAGGCGCTCTCGCACCTCGAAGCCAGCCTCGATGAACCCACGTGACTCAGCGGGGCCGAGCGCGGCGGTGATCGCCGTTTCGTAGCCCCGCTCGCCGAGGACGTTGCAGCACCGGCGCACGGCGTCGACTGCCGCAGGAGCGCCATCGGCCAGCGGCGCGATGTAGGCCGTGCGCACGTCCCCCCGCCACGAGCCGACGCGAAGTCGATCCGTGCCCCAGCGCACGAGGTCGAGGCTCACGCAGCGCTCCCGGTCACGCGGCGAGCGTACGTCGCCAACGGCCGCGGATACCCTCGACCCCCGTGCCGGTGCTGCTGGCGAGCCACGAGCGCTACCTCGATCATCTCGCCGGCCGTCGGCATCCGGAGCGCCCGGCGCGGCTCGACGCCGTGCTCACCGGACTGGAACGAGCCGGCTTGAACGATGTCCTCGCCCCTTTCGTGCCGCGGGCCGCCACGCGCGCGGAACTCGCGCTGGTCCATGACGCGCACTATGTCGACCGCGTTCAGGACTTCTGCGCCGACGGCGGTGGCCGAATCGATCCCGACACCGGAGCGAACGAAGCGACCTTCGACGCCGCGGTGCTCGCGGCCGGCGCCGGGCTCGACGCGGTCGATCGGCTCGGGCAGGGCGAGGGAGAGGCGGCGTTCTGTGCGGTCCGTCCTCCAGGCCATCACGCCCTCGCGGCTCGGGCCATGGGCTTCTGCTTCTTCAACAGCGTCGCCGTCACCGCCGCCGCGCTCGCGGAACGAGGGGAGCGCGTGCTCGTCGTCGACGTCGACGCGCATCATGGCAACGGGACGCAGGATCTCTTCTACGACGATCCGCGGGTGCGGTACGTGTCGATGCACGAGTGGCCGCTGTTCCCGGGCACGGGTGCGCTCGCCGAAACGGGACGTGGCGCCGGCACGGGCGCCACGCTGAACTTCCCGTTCCCCGCGGGCACGTCCGGCGACGCCTACCTCGCCGCGATCGACGAGCTCCTGGTGCCGATGGCGGAGCAGTGGCATCCGACATGGCTGCTCATCTCGGCAGGATTCGACGCCCACCGGCTCGATCCGCTCACGGATCTCGGCCTCACCAGCGGCGACTACGGCCTGATCACCGCGCGCCTCGTCCAGCTCGTTCCGCGCGGCCGGGTCGTCACGTTCCTCGAGGGCGGCTACGACCTCGACGCGCTGGCCACTTCGGTCGTCGCCACGGTCGCGGCGCTGGCCGGAGACCGCAACCTGCCCGAAGAGCCCACCTCAGCCGGATTGGGCCGAAACGTCGTGGACGCCGCGCTCAAGATCCACAGCCAGGACCCCGATGTCTGACGGGTGGCTGATCTCCAGGAGCTTCTCCAGTACCTGATGGAGGTGCGCGGGTCCGACCTGTACGTGAAGGTCGGCACCGTCCCCCATGTTCGGATCGACGGGCGGTTGCACGCCGCCCCGTTCCCGCCGGTCGAGCTGGCGGACTCCGAGGCTCTGGCGCTCGAGATCGTGCCGCCGGGTCGCGCCGCGGAGCTCGCGGAGCACGGCGAGCTCGACTACGCCCTCAGCGTCTCGGGCGTCGGCCGGTTCCGGGTGCACCTCTACCGCCAGCGCGGCTCGTTGGCCATCGTGTTCCGGCGCGTCATCCCCGGCATCCCGACGTGGGAGCGCCTCGGCCTGCCGCCGGTGGTGGAGAAGCTGGCCGGTGAGCCTCACGGTCTGATCCTGGTGACGGGCCCGGCCGGGTCGGGCAAGACCACGACCGTCAACGCACTGATCGACCACATCAACGAGCACCGCGCCGCGCACATCATCACGATCGAAGATCCGGTCGAGTACCTCCACACCGACAAGCAGTCGATCATCAGCCAGCGCGAGATCGGAACCGACACCCACGACCCGGCGGCGGCCCTTCGCCGCGCCCTGCGGCAAGGTCCGGACGTCCTCGCGATCAGTGACCTCCCCGACATCGAAACCGTGCAGGCGGTGCTCGCAGCCGCGTCGACCGGTCATCTGGTGATCGCGACGCTGCCAACGCAGAGCGCGACGGAGACGATCTCACGCCTGCTCGACTTCTTCGCTCCGTACCAGCACAAGCAGATCCGTCACCTGTTGGCGTCGTCGCTGCGCGCGGTGATCAGCCAACGCTTGCTCGAACGCGCGGACGGCAAGGGCCGCACTGCCGCGGTCGAGGTCCTCGTCAACACACCGAAGGTGTACGACTGCATCCTCGACGCCGATCGTCAGAATGCGCTCGAGCGCATCCTCGCCGAGGGCGAGTACCACGGCATGCAAACGTTCGATCAGGCCTTGTTCGCGCTGTTCAAGGACGGCATGGTCAGTCTGCGGGACGCGCTGTCGGTCGCGTCGCAGCCCGAAGACCTTCGCATCGCATTGCAACAGGCCGGCCTGGCCCCTGCGTACTGAATTCTGAGTACGAGCCCCGCGCGCCTCGGCGCGTAGCGTCTCGCGCGTGATCCAGGAGCGGTTGCGGCCGATCATCGACGAGACGCGCCCACTCGCGGAACGGTTTCTCGCGGCCGGGCACCGCCTGTACCTCGTCGGCGGCATCGTTCGCGATCTGCTCGCCGACCGGCCTGTCGACCAACCGGACATCGACCTGACGACCGACGCTCGACCTCTCGAGATCAAGTCGATCCTGACGGGATGGGCCGACGCCGTGTGGACCCAGGGCGAGCGCTTCGGAACGATCGGCGCCAAGAAGGGCGAGCGGACCTTCGAGATCACCACGCACCGCGCCGAGGCCTACGTGCCGGATTCGCGCAAGCCTGCCGTCGAGTTCTCGGACGCGATCGAGGCGGATCTGTCACGGCGCGACTTCACGGTGAACGCGATGGCGCTCACGTTGCCCGAGCCGCAGCTCGTCGATCCGTTCGACGGCAGCGCGGACCTGCTCGTGCACAAGCGGCTGCGCACGCCGACCGAGCCCGAGCAGTCGTTCACGGATGATCCGCTGCGGATGCTGCGCGCGGCGCGCTTCGTCGCCGGTTACGACCTCGAACCCGACCGGCGCGTGGTCGAGGCGATCAGCGAGCTACGGCGCCGCCTCGAGATCGTCTCCGCCGAGCGGATACGCGACGAGCTGGACAAGTTGATGGTCGTCGACGATCCGTCCGCGGGACTGTGGTTCCTCTACGAGACGGGACTGTTCGACGAGTTCCTGCCGGAGATCCCGGGCCTACGGCTCGAACAGGATCCGATCCACCGGCACAAGGACGTGCTCGCGCACACGATCGCCGTCGTGTGCAACGTCGCGCCCCGCCGACCGGACGGCGCGCCGAACCGGATCACGCGACTGGCAGCGCTGTTCCACGACATCGGCAAGCCGAAGACGCGGTCGGTCGGCGGCCACGGCGTCACCTTCCACCATCACGAGGTCGTCGGCGCGCGCATGACACGCGAGCGATTGACTGCGCTGCGGTATCCGCAGGCCGACGTCGACGCCATCACCCGCCTCGTGTTCCTGCACCTTCGATTCCACGGCTACGGCGAGGGTGACGGGGGCTGGACCGACAGCGCGGTACGGCGGTACGTGCGCGACGCGGGCGAGCTGCTCCCCGAGCTCAATGAGCTGACCCGGTGCGACTGCACCACTCGCAACGAGAAGCGCGCGCAGATGCTCAAGCGTCGGATGGATGCGTTGGAGGATCGGATCGAGCGCCTGGCGGAGGAAGAGGAGCTGAAGGCGATCCGGCCAGAGCTCGACGGCAACGCCGTGATGTCGCTGCTCGGTCTCCGACCTGGCCCCGAGGTCGGCGAAGCGATGCGGTACCTGCTCGACCTCCGCCTCGACGAAGGGATCCTCGGGGAAGAAGAGGTGACGCGTCGACTCCGGGAGTGGTGGGCGGCGCGGTCCTAAATTCCTTGCTTGCGGGCGCGGACGATGAGCGTGGACGGAACCCAGCGCATCGCCTCGCTCCAGTGCCGACCTCGTGGTGTTCCCTTCGTCGGCTCCGGTTCGAGCACGGTGTCGACGCGGAAGTTGGCGCGGCTCAGGCTGGTGAAGAGGTCGGCGATCGTCAGCGGATGATCTGATCCGGTCTCGCCCGCAACGGACCACGGGATCGGCGCGTGGTCGAAGTACGAACGACGCAGTGACGGCGGGTTGCCGTGGACGTCGACGATGCGGAACGCGGGATGGGGGAGCGACAGCACGAGCGGTGCCTCCGGTCGCAGCACCCGATGGACCTGGCGGAACACGCGATCCAGGTCGGCGATCGTCGACAGCGTGTAGACGCTCAGCGCAACGTCGATGGTGTCTGCGCGCACGAACGCCAGGTCGGCGAGGTCGCCGTGGCGCAACTCGATCTTGGTCTCCTCGCGGTCAGCCAGGCGTCGCGCGTGCCCGACCTGCTCCTCGGAGTCGTCGACCGCGATCACGCGCGCGCCCTGTTTGGCCATCGCGACCGCGTTGGGTCCTCCACCGCAGCCGAGCTCGAGGACCCGCTTGTTCTCCACCTTGCCGAGCAGCTTCAGGTCGGCCTCGGTAGCGATGTCCGGGCCGTACTGCACGACGTCGAGCGAGAGGTCGACCCACGCCGGCCACGCCGTGAACGAGCGTCCGTTGAGCGCGGTGGGTGCACTGCTCGCGGGCGATCCGCTGAGGTCGGTCACCTCGCGAGTGTGTCAGCCCCCGATGAACTCTTCGAGCGAATCGCGGGCCTCGTCGTCGTGGACCTGGAACGGCGGCGACTTCATGAAGTACTGGCAGGCCGGCATCACCGGGCCGCCGATCCCGCGATCCTTGGCCAACTTGGCGCAGCGAACCGCGTCGATGATCACGCCGGCGGAGTTCGGGGAGTCGTGCACCTCGAGCTTGAGCTCGACGGTCAGCGGCACGTCTCCGAAGTTGCGGCCCTCGAGCCGGATGAAGGCCCACTTGCGATCATCGAGCCACGGCACGTGATCGGACGGACCGATGTGCACGTCGTGATCGCTGATGCCTTCTTCGATCTGACTGGTGACGGACTGCGTCTTGGAGATCTTCTTGGACTTCAGCCGGCTCCGCTCGAGCATGTTCATGAAGTCCATGTTCCCGCCGAAGTTCAGCTGGTACGTGTGATCGATCGTCGTCCCTCGGTCCTCGAACAGGCGGGCGAGCGTGCGGTGCACGATCGTGGCGCCAACCTGGCTCTTGATGTCGTCACCGACGATCGGTACGCCTGCCGCGGTGAACTTGTGCGCCCACTCGGGATCCGACGCGATGAACACCGGGATGGCGTTGACGAACGCAACGCCGGCGTCGAGACAGGCTTGGGCGTAGTGCTTCTGGGCCTGCTCGCTCCCCACCGGGAGGTAGGACACCAGCACATCCACGCCCGCCTCGCGCAGCGTCCGGGTGACGTCGACCGGGGCGGCCGGCGACTCCTGGCACATCTCGCGGTAGTACTCGCCGAACCCGTCGAACGTCGGACCGCGCTGCACCGTCACGCCGAGGTGGGGCACCTCCGAGAACTTGATGGTGTTGTTCGGCCCGGCGAAGACCGCCTTGCTGGCGTCGATTCCCACCTTGTCGGCGTCGACGTCGAACGCGGCGACGAGCTCGATGTCGCGGATGTGATAGCCGCCGAGGTCGACGTGCATCAGCCCGGGCACACGCTCGGCCGGGTCGGCGTCCTTGTAGAACTCGATGCCCTGCAGCAACGAGCTCGCGCAGTTGCCGACACCGGCGATGGCAAGGCGGATCTTCGTAACGGTCATGAGGGATGCTTCTCCATCTGCTGGGTCTCGTCGGCGATGAGCCGGTCGAGCCAGGCGAGGTCGGTGGACAGGTTCGCGTCGTCGCGCTCGCGCAACATGCGCAGGTAGCGATCGACGCTGCGTTCCGGGCCCCGACGGCGTTCGGCGACGCGTGCGAGCAGCTCGGCTCGACGGCGCTCGAACAGCTCGAGGCGCTGGGCGGGGGTGAGGTGCCGGCAGAACGCGACCTTCAATGCGAAGGTGCGGTCGTCCGACGGTTGAGGATCGGTGAGCAGCTCGACGAGGTGCGCCTCGCCGCTCGAGGTGAGGCCGTAGACCTTCTTGCTCCGTCCGCCGGTGGCCGGAAGGTGACGGGCGCGGAAGGCGGCGAGCTCGCCGACGAGGGATGCGCTCGAGGGGACGCGGCGGTCCGTTCGGGTGCTGGCCTCGACGGCCTTGACCATCCCGGTGCGCTCGAGGCGGTTCAGCGCCGGATACAGCGAGCCGAACGAGATCGCGGTCCGGCCCCCGGGCAGCTCACCGAGCCGCTTGCGCAGCTCGTAGCCGTGGAGGTCCTGCTCCTTGAGGAGCCCGAGAACGGCCACGTCGATCATCGACGTGCAGTATAGCAAGTCGACCTATCGAATCGATATAGAGACCGAGCCGCGGAGCCAGGGGCGCCAGGCCCCGCACCGCTAACCTCGCCATCCAGATGTTCCGGCCCGACGCGATCCGGGGGACGACGGTGCCCCAGCCCGGCACCGTGGACTACCGCTTGGCGCGTCAGGCCCTGGTGTCGGAGTTCCGCAAGAAGCGGTTGGCGCAACACGAGGTCTGTGACGCCCATCCCGAGCTCGTACGGGCCGCTCGGGAGTGCGGTGAGCCGACGTCGATCGAGTGCCCCATCTGCGAGGCCGCCAACGTCGTGCTGGTCTCGTACGTGTTCGGGCCCCGGCTTCCGTCGTTCGGGCGGTGCATCACCTCGAAGGACGAGCTCGCCAAGTTGTCACGTCGTAGCGATCAACTCGCGTGCTACGTGGTCGAGGTCTGCCCCGAGTGCTCGTGGAACCACCTCGCCCGCGCGTTCCCGCTCGGGCGCGGGCGCCGCACCTGAGCCCGACCGCGACGCGCGTCCGGATCGCGGGCTCGCGCGCGGCCCGGTTCGACACGCTCGACGCACTGCGCGTCGCATGCCTTGCTGCCGCGTTCGTCCTCGCGCTCACCTCACGCGGCGATGTCGCGGTTCTCGCCGCGTTGCTCGGGCTCGGCGTCGGACGACCCGCGTCCGCGCTCGCGAGCGCCGGCGCCCTGGCGGCGACGTTGGTGCGCTGGGGGTCGCCATCGCTGGACGCGATCGCCGGCGCGCAGGCCGTGCTCGGACCCGCCGGCTGGACGGGCTCGACGTCCGCGGTCGCATCGGCATGGCTCGCCGGTCTCGCGCTCGTGCTCGCCGCTCGCCCACGCCGGCGCACGACGCGATGGTCGACCGCGCTCGCGACGGCGCCGTTCGCGGTGGCGGCAGCGTCCATCGTCGCCGGGCCTTCGTCCGGAATCGGCTTCGCGCTTCGTGTGGCGGGCAGCATCGTGGCGGTCGCGCTCGCAGTCGTCGCGTCGAGATGGCGCCGCGGGCCAGATGTCGCGTGCGTGCTCGCGGCGGCGGCGCTGGTTGCGGCCGGAGTTGCGAGATGAGCACGACCTGGGCGGAGGTCGTCCTCGTCGTCAGTGTGCTCGCGCCGGTCGCAGCCGTCGCCCTCGCCGTCGGATTGGCACTGCCGGATCACCAACGGCGCATCCCGGTCGCAGGGTGTGCGCTCACCGTCTCCGGCGCCGGCCTGTTGCTCGTCACCGGCCAGCACCCGAACGTCGCTCGGCTCGCGCCCGACGATCTCGCGCTGGCGGCGATCGTTGGTGTCGCCTTGCTCGCCATCAGCCGGCGCACCGACGACCACACGCCGCTCGTCGCGGTGATGGTCACGGTTGCGAGCTTGGGAGTCAGCGCGGGTGCGCCTGCACAGCCATCGACCGTCGGACCGCTGTTGGCCATCGCCGGCGTCATCGTCCTGTTGGCGGTGAGCCGCGGCGTGCGTGTCCTCGGCGTCGCCGCGGTAGCCGCGTGCTCGGTCGTTGCTGCGATTGGCGTGCAACATGGCGGGACGGGCGGCGCGACCGCAGTGGTGTTGAGCATGTGCGTGCTCGCCGTCGCGGCGTCTGTTCCGCGGCGAGCCATCGCGGTGCTCGTGCCGGTCGCGCTCGTCCTCGCGTTGCGCGTCGCGCCCACCATCGCCAGCCAGTCGTCGGCGCGGGTGACGGCGGTCGTGCTCGGCGTCGTGGCGGTGGTCGCCGCGGCGGCGTCGGCGACAGGTGAGCGCTGGTCGTTGCCGGCACGGTGCGCGGCACTCGCGCCGTGGGCGTTGATCGCGGCGATCGCGCCCGTGCCGGGAACTGCGGGCGCAGCACGGGCATTGGCGGCGGCCGCCGTCCTCGCTCTGTTGCTCGGTGGACCGCTCGCGTCGCTCGTCGCGTTACCGGGCGCCGCGGTTCTCGTCTACGCGGTCGCGGACGGCGACGGTTGGGTGCGCATCGTGCTCGCGGCCCTCGTCGCGCTCACCCTCGCGGGTCTGCTGCGCCCGGATGTGTCGCCAACCGGACGGCGGCTGCGGCCGATCGATGCGGTCGGTGGCGCACTCGGGCTGTGGCTGGTGGTTCGTCCGAGCGCGTGGACATGGGTGCACATCTCCGACGTTTCGTCCTACGAGGAGGGGACTGCCGTCGCGGTCGCGGTTGGCCTCGTCGTGGGCGTGGTGCTCGCGGGGCAAGGCGCGGCGCTCGATCGCAACTCGGTGCCGCCGTGGCTCGTCGCCGAGGACGGAGGGGCGAGTGGTAGCGGCGCCACACGGCTCCCGGCCGCGCTCGGGATCGCGACGGGGATCCTCGTAGCCCTGTTGCTACGCTCCGCCCGCTTGTAACCAGGCACGTTCGCCATGGCTGGCCGTACTCCCTCGAAATCCTCGCGCCGTCCCCGCGCCTCGCATCCGTCGGATCTGAAGGCGGACGGCTCGAAGCGAAACCTGCTCTGGCGCTGGCGCCGGCCGCTCTTCCTCGCGGGGCTGCTGTTGGTCGCCGCGGTCGCCGGCGTCGGCTTCTCACTGGCGCAGATCGAGCTCCCGCCGGACCGAATCCAGGCGCAGACCTCGTTCATCTGCGCGGCGGACGTGACGTCGAACTGCAACGACAGCAACGCGATCGCCAGCCTTCACGGCGAACAAGACCGCGTCGAGGTCACCAGTCTCGATCAAGTACCGCCGGTGATCATCGACTCGGTGCTGGCCGCGGAGGATCGGACGTTCTTCGACCACGGTGGAGTCGACCCGTGGGGAACGTTGCGCGCGTTGTGGGCCGACCTGCGCAACGAGGGGAGCACGCAAGGCGGGTCGACGATCACCCAGCAATACGTGAAGAACGTGTACCTGTCGAGCGAGCGCACGTTCTCACGCAAGATCAAAGAGGCGGTGCTGTCGATCAAGTTGGAGCAGCAGCTCACGAAGCAGGAGATCCTCCGGCGGTACCTGAACACCGTGTACTTCGGCCGCGGCGCGTACGGCATCGGTGCGGCAGTGCGCGCCTACTTCGGGCACGAGCTCGCAAAGACGACGTTGCCGGAGGCCGCGTACCTGGCCGGTCTCATCCGGTCACCCGAAACGGCGGACGGGGCGAACCCCAAGCAGGTCGACTCTGCCCTCTCGCGACGGCACAGCGTGTTGCAAGGCCTGCTCGAGATGAAGAAGATCGACCAGGCCGCGATGGACGCAGCCGACAAGGTGCCGTTCGTGGTCGGACAGACGATCCAACCGCGGCCTCCGGACCGTGAAGGCTTCGGGCCGGTCCAGCACGCGGACATCGGCACGGAGTACTTCCGCGACTACGTGGTGCAGCAGCTGAAGCAGCACGGGTTCTCGGAAGCCGAGCTGTTCGGCGGCGGGTTGCGGATCTACACGACCCTCGACCTCGACAAGCAGCAGCAGGCGTGGGACGCGGTGAGCCGCACGCTCGACCGTCCGGACGACCCGCTCGCGGCGCTCGTGTCGCTCGACCCCGACAACCACGTCGTCGCGATGGTCGGCGGTCGCGACTACAACAGCGACCAGGGCAATTACGCCGTCTCCGGCAGTGGTGGCAGCGGACGGCATGCCGGCTCGTCGTTCAAACCGTTCGTGCTCGCCGCGGCGGTGAAGCAGGGCATCTCGCTGCAGTCGAAGTTCAACTCGCCGAGTCAGATCACGCTCCCGCGCGCGAACGCCGGCGCGAACTGGA
>DASUCS010000071.1:0-27655 GCA_036275935.1 Acidimicrobiales bacterium | reverse complement strand
TCGGGTTCGACTGGTTCGACGCTGGCTGCCCCGCACCGCTCGGCCGATTCCTCGACGCACCGGACGCCGAATTGCTCGAGCACAACCGCGCCGTCGCGGAGCGTCACTTCTCGGATGACCGAATGACCGCGCAGCTCCACGCGCTGTTGCAGGATGCAGGCTGGTGTCCGTGAACGATCCTGAACCCGATCCGGTGCTGGCGCGCCGCGCGCGCATCGCTCGGCTCACCGAGCTCGGACAACGAGTCGGCTACGGCTTGTTCGGCGTCGCGATCGTGGTGTTCGTCATTGGCTTCGTGGTGGGTTACTCGGACTTCCTCGTCGCCGTCATCGTCACGAGCCTTGGCGTCGGATCCGTCGTGCTCGCTCCCGCCATCGTGTTCGGTTACGCGGTCAAAGCCGCCGAACGGGAGGATCGGGAACTTGGCCGCTAGAGGGACGTAGTGCCAAAGTCGCACGCAGCCGATCCCAGGGGGGAAGCTCGATGCCGAGAGCGGCCGTGTGTGTGGGGCTCAACGAACCACTCGAGATACAGGACGTGGATCTCGAAGGACCGCGCTCCGGCGAGGTGCTCGTGCGCATGGGCGCATCGGGCGTGTGCCACTCCGACCTGTCCATCCAGAACGGCACCCTCATGGGTTCGTTCCCGATGGTGCTCGGCCACGAAGGCGCCGGCGTCATCGAAGACGTCGGTGAGGGCGTGACCGACCTCGCCGTCGGCGATCACGTCGTCGTGTCGTGGGTGCCGCAGTGCGGACAATGCTTCTTCTGCAAGAAGGGCCAGGGCTTCCTCTGCGAAGCCGGTCAGATGGCGATGATCAGCGGCGGCCTGCTCGATGGCACGACCCGCTTCTCGCGCGACGGGCAACCGATTCGGCAGATGGCATGCTCGGGGACGTTCTCTGAACAAGCAGTGATTCCGGCAATCGGCGCGGTGAAGATTCCCGACGACATTCCGCTCGAGATCGGCGCGCTCATCGGTTGTGGCGTGCTGACCGGTGTCGGTGCCGCGCTCAACACCGCGACCATCCGCACGGGCGACACCGTCGCGGTGGTCGGCTGCGGTGGCGTCGGCCTGAACGTGATCCAGGGTGCGCGCATCGCCGGTGCGACGGAGATCATCGCCGTCGACATGCTGCCCAACAAGCTCGACATGGCGAAGGAGTTCGGCGCGACGACGCTCGTGAACGCGAGCGACGGTGACCCGACCGGCAAGGTAATGGAGATCACCGAACAGCGCGGCGTCGACGTTGCGTTCGAGGTGATCGGGCTGAAGCAGACGATCGAGCAGACGCTGATGATGACGCGTCGCGGCGGCGAGGCGGTGCTCGTCGGCGTGCCGCGCATGGAGGTCATGCTCGAACTGCCGGCGTTCTTCGGCGTCGTATTGATGTCGAAGACGATCAAGGGTTGCTGGTACGGGTCGTCGAACGTCCAGCAGGACGTCCCCCGGCTGCTCGAGTACTACAAGCGCGGCGAGCTCAAGCTCGACGAGTTGATCTCCCGGCGCATCAAGGTCGACGAGGTCAACGACGCGTTCACCGCGATGGAAGCCGGCGAAGTCGCCCGCTCGGTGATCGCGTACTGACTGCCCGGCTGGTCACCAACCTGAGTTGCCGGCGCGAGGCGGAAGCGTGCCGCGGTATCGGCGGCGGCGAGCTCGCGTCGCGAGGAGGCTGACCCCCATCTTGCGCGCCGGGAGCGGACGGAATGGCTCGGCGGGACGCCGAGTCGTGCGCGCAGGGACCTGACGGGCTGGCCTCACACGCGTTCTGTTCGCCAAGATCGTCCACGACTCCTCCCAGAGATCGGGCCATGTCCACTCGACTTCCTGCACCCGCACGCCGTCGCCAGCTCCTCGACGTCGCGCTGACGGTCTTTGCTGCGCGCGGCTACCACGCCACGTCGATGAACGACGTGGCCGAAGCGGCCGGCGTGACGAAACCGGTGCTGTATCAGCACTTTCGGTCAAAGCGCGCGTTGTACCTGGAATTGCTCGAAGACGTCGGGGGCCGACTCCAGGACGCAATCGGCAAGGCCACCGCGACGGCCGACGGTCCCCGAGACCAGGTGAAGTCCGGTTTCCGCGCCTACTTCAACTTCGTCGCGTCACAGCAACCTGCGTTCCAGCTGCTGTTCGGAGGCGGGGCCCGTCGCGACGAAGAGTTTGCGGACGCGGTGAGGAAGGTCGAGGTGTCGATCGCCGAGGCAATCGCGCAGCTGATCGTGGTCGAGGGACTCGACGCCGACCGTCGGCTGCTCCTCGCGCACGGCATCGTCGGGCTGGCCGAAGGCACGAGCCGGCACTGGCTCGCCAACGGGATGGTCGGCAGCGCCGACGAGTTGGCCGCACAGGTGGCCGTGCTGGCATGGGCCGGCCTGCGCGGCGTGGAGGGGTAGACGAACCCCTCCTGTTCAGCTGCTCGTGCTGTCGCTGAACTGGCTCTCCAGGCTGCTGAAGAAGTCCGAGCCGAAGTCGCTGCTGAACGACGACAGCACTGACGAGAACGAGTCCGAGTCGAACGAGAAATCCGTTCCGAAGCTGAAGCTCGAGTCGGAGCCGCTCGTCGACGACGTCGACCTGCCGGACGACGAGCTCGACGAGCCGAACGAGAAGTCCGTACCACAGTTCTTCTTGCCGAACGCCTCGATGTTCTGCTCGGCCTGCTTGACCTTGTTCTGGTCGACGCTCTGGCTCGCGGCGATGATCGCACCGAACTGCTTGCTCGGATCATTGCCGGCCGCCTTGACCGCCGCGGCGATCTTCTTGAACGCGTCCTGCACCGTTTGCATGTCGCCCTTGATCTGACTGGGCGACGCCTTGACGAGCTCGTCGAACGCCGCGAGCGCCTTGTCGATCTGCTGTGGGTCGGTGCCCGCGTTGTTCAAAGAGTCGTCGTTCTGGAACTTCTTGGCCGTGTCACAAAATGCCTTGGTGCTCCCCCCTGACCCACCACCGCGAGTCAGCGCGAACGCCACGCCGCCGGCCACCAGGGCGAGCGCGACGATCACCGCGACGATCTTGGCGGTGTTGTTGCTGGAGGGAACGACGGGCTGATCAGGACCTCCCGGACCTCCCGGGGCGACGGGAATGCCGGGACCGGGCGGCGGGATCGGCGGGCCTCCTGGTGGGCCGGCGGGCGCGGCCGGCGGCGGACCGGCGGGCGGACCGATCGGTTGCGTCGACGGCGGCGGTGCGGCCGGAGCCTGCTCGGGCGGATACCACTTGCCGTCGGACGCCTGCCACCAACCCGGACCCTGGCTCTGTTCGCTCATCGTTGCCGCTCCCCGCGCTCGATCACGGCCCGATTACAGCACGCTCGATCAGTCGGGAAACACAACTCCGAGGTCTGCGGCCTTCTTGGCCGCTTCCTCCGGGAAGATGTTCTTGACGAGATACAGGTCGCGGGCCAATGCCCAGTCGGGCGCGTGCACCCGTGCGTACCGCTCGAAGTACAGCAACTGCTTCGTGATGAGCATCATCTCTTGCGGGCTCGGAACGCCGAACCCATTCATCATCTGCACCGTCGACTTGAACAGGTCCCCGAGGCTCACGCCCGAGATGCCGACGTCGAGCAGTGGACCGAACGCCATCTGGATGCGCGCGCCGACCTCCTCGTCGGTGCCGATGTCCTCCGGGAACGCGCCGACTCGTTTGAACGCTCGCGCTACACGAGCGAAGTCACCATCGATCATCGACGTGTAGAAGAGGTCGCGGATGAGTCCCTTCCAGTCTTCGGTGAGCTCGCCCATGATCCCGAAGTCGAGATAGGTGCCGCGTCCGTCGTCGAGGACCCACAGGTTGCCCGCGTGCACGTCACCGTGGAACGGACCGTGGATCATCGCCGCTTCCATCCAGACCTTCACGCCCCGTCGAAGCGTGAGCTGACCGTCGATGCCGCGCTCGCGGATGACATCGAACTCATCCATCGGAACGCCGCACATCCGCTCCATGCAGATCATGTGCGGACCGCAGTAGTCCCAGTACACCTCGGGCGCGGTGATGTAGGCGTTGTCACCGAACGCGCCGATGTTGTCGCGGAACTGCGCCTGCCGGAACGCCTCGAGCGCCGGATTGAGCTCCTTGAAGGTGTTGGCGTGGAGGTCGGCGACCGCCGCGGTCAGGTTCGCGCTCTTGCCCAACTTCGTGCGCTGCAGCGTCTTGGCGAGGCGGTGCATGATCCGCAGGTCGGTGGTCATGCGCTCGCGGATGTTCGGCCGCTGCAACTTGATGACGGCTTCGCGTCCGTCCGGCAGTACGCAGCCGTGCACTTGCCCGATCGACGCCGCGGACAGCGGGCTGTCGTCGAAGCTCTTGAAGATCTGCGAGGGTGCGCGACCGAGGTCCTTGCGAATCATCTCGCGCGCGGTCTCACCGTCGAACGGTGGAACCTCGTCGAGGCATCGGGTCGCCGCCTCGGCGAGCGGAGCCGGGAACAGGCTTGGCGACGACGCGATCAGCTGCCCGAGCTTCACGAATGTGGGACCGAGCTGCTCGAACCCATCCACCGCCCCTTCCGCCGCGCAGCGCGCCCACGTCTGTCCTCGAGGATGGACGACGCGCGTCGCCAGGCGACTCAGGATGGCGACGGTCAACACGACGTAGATCACGACCATTCGCCGGATCTCGGCGAAACCGAACTTCTCGAGCGGGGGTGTGTCCACCTCCAGCGCGGAGCTCGGCGGCCCGTCGCGATACGGACCCCGGAAGTGGGTGACCGAGCCAGGACTTCCGAAATCCGTCGACGGGCGCAGGACGGACTCGGAGGGAGGCTCGTTCAACATCGCTGTCAGTCTTGCGGGTGGACCTCGTCGATCCGTTCTCGCGCTGCTTGCAGACGGTCCTCGCCCACCTGGACGAGACGCAGCCCGGTGACCATCCCGACTCCACCGATGATGTTGCCGAGCGTGTACCAGCAGCTCACTTCGATCCAGTCGACGTACCCGAACGGCGCGCCGTGCTGCAGCGCGCCGAACATCTCGAGCGACACGACGATGACGTGGTTGAGCGGCGCGGCGGCCAAGAGGAACGCGCCCGTGATGGCTGCGACGAGCTTGGCAGGCACCGACTCGGTCCCGCGCTCCATCCACGTCATGAGCGTGATGACTGCGCCCCCGAGCAGCGCGCCGGCAAACGACCGCCACCCGATCCCGATCGCGGGGTAGTGCACCGCGATCTCGACCGCGGTCGGCCCGAGCCGCGGAAAGCCCGAGATCACCAGACCCATGATCAGCCACCCGAACAGCAGGTTGACCGTCGCCGTACCGCCCCAGAGCCGCAACACCTTCGGCAAGGACGACTTGCGCGCCGCCAGCGCGGCGATCGGCACCAGGAAGTTCTCGGTGAACAACTCGCTGTTGGCCAGCGTCAGCGCGATGAACCCGATGCTGAAGGCGAGGGCGGCCAACAGCTCGTTGCCCGTCTCGGTCCTGACGATCAGCAGCGCGAACACGCCCGTGACGACATCGGCACCACCGACCGCGCCCGTCGCCAGCAACTCCGGCAGCGGGCGACCCAAGCGGCGCACGCCCTCCTCCACCGTGCGGTCGAAGGCTTCGGCGAGCGGATCAGCGAGCTCGCCGTCGTCCTTGGACGACGTTTCTTGTCCGGTTGTCGTCACCAGCGGAGGATGGCTCCGATGCCCCGATCGGGCGCAGCTGCGCGAGGGATGATGCGGACGCCCGCACCCGTACCGAACGCCGCATGCACGAGTACGTCGAGCAAGGGCGCGTGATCCGCGCGCTCGACGCCCATCTCACTGAGCGTCTCCGCCGACAGCGCGATCGGAACCGGCTCCGTCCCGAACCACGCGGTCTCGTAGAGGTCGGCGTCGCCCGGCACGAGCAGCACCGCGACCCGCGCTTCGTTCAACGCGCCGATCGTCTCCACAGGACCATCGGCAGCCCGATCCTGCTGCCCGCGCTCCTCACGGAATTTCTCGAGCAGCGCGCGCGTCTCCGATGCGGCAACCGTCGCCACCAGCTTCGTTGCCTCTTCGGCGATGTCATCCGCCGAACCGTCCGCCCCGCGGCCACCGTCCACGACGCGTACCAAGCTGTCGACGTCATCGTCGAGATCGTCTCGAAGCATGTGCACCGAGCGCACATCACCCGCCACGACGACGAGACGTGCGTCGATCTCCGAGACCAGTTCGGTCAGTGCCGACGCCACCTCCTTGGCGTTGTGCTCCCATGTGTTCTCCGCGCGCCGTTGGTACCGCATCTGGGACCAACCACCAGGCTTCGACTTGGTGAGCGGATCGTCGTCACCCTCGACCTCTCGGACGAAGTCAGGGCCGACACGACGAAACGCCAACAGGTCCGCACCTTGTCGATCGATCAGCACGATCACGTGCGCGATGGCGTGCTGGTGCCACTCGACCAACGGGCCGTACACGGGGAGCGAGCTCCACCGTGCGATGTCACGCTTCGGCGGCTCCGGCATGTGCTCGACGTGCAGGATCCGATCCGCGGACGCGATGACCACCAGACATTCACCCTGCTGGTGGGCGTTGTCGACCGTCCCTTCGATGGCCTCGAGGATCTCCCCCGGCGCGCCCTGCACCTCGAGATCGCTTCGAGCGCTCTTCCAACGCTGCATCGATCGTTGCGCGGCATTGTCGATCGCCGCTTCTGTCGTGAGGTACAGCGTCACGAACGGCCCGCGCTCGCCCACGAGATCCGCTAGTTCTGAACCAGTGACGGCCGGGGCAGGAACCGACCCTGAGGTTTCCATGAGAGCGCACCTACCCCTTCACCGCCTACTCGACCCGATTCCGCCGGATCGACCCCCGCCAATCGATCCGACGGAGCCGGTGCCGGATCCGCCGCCGATCGAACCGGTGCCACAACCGGCGCCTGCAACGTCTGCCGCCTGACACCGCGCGCGCGTTCAACCGGCTCGGGTTGGCCGCTACCCGACCGCGCGCGGATCCCAAACGGATGCATCGGGTAGACCGCGACGACTGAGATGACGCACGCGATCAAAGGAGCGGCCAATGGCGACCGACACATACACCCTTCCTGACCTCTCGTATGACTTCGGTGCGCTGGAACCGCACATCAGCGCCCGGATCATGGAACTGCACCATGACAAGCACCACGCCACGTACGTGAAGGGCGCCAACACCGCGCTGGAGAAGCTCGCAGAGCTTCGTGGCAAAGGTGAGTTCGCAACGATCTCGATGCTCGAGAAGAACCTCGCGTTCAACGTGTCAGGACACGTACTGCACTCGATCTTCTGGACGAACCTGTCGCCCCAGGGTGGCGGTCAGCCCGAGGGCGCACTGTCGAACACGATCGACTCGACTTTCGGCGGCTTCGACGCGTTCAAGTCGCAGATGACGCAAGCGGCCAGCACGATCCAGGGTTCTGGTTGGGCGCTCGCGTCGTGGGAGCCGATGGCCGGCCGACTGATCGTGCAGCAGGTCTACGACCACCAGGGGAACCACGGTCAGGGCACGATCCCGCTTCTCGCGATCGATGCGTGGGAGCACGCGTACTACCTCCAGTACGAGAACCGGAAGGCGGACTTCTTCGAGGCCATCTGGAACGTCGTCAACTGGGACGACGTGGCCCGCCGCTTCGAGGCCGCGCGGTCCAGCGAACTCGTCACCGCCTGAGGACACGGGCGGTCGATGCATCTCTCGACGGGCGCGCTGATCGCGAGGCTGGTGCTGGCAGCCGCGCTCGGCGCGCTCGTTGGGATCGAGCGCGAGGCGTCGGCACGCGGCGCCGGCGTCCGCACGCATGCACTGGTCGCGCTGGGCGCCGCGCTGTTCACGATCGGCGGCGCCTACGGCTTCTCCGACATCAGCCACCCCACCGCGGATCCGGCACGAGTGGCGGCGCAAGTCGCCGCCGGGGTCGGCTTCATCGGTGCCGGCGCGGTGTTGCGGCACGGAGCGTCAGTGCTCGGGATCACGACCGCGGCAACCGTGTGGCTCGCGGCCTCGATCGGCGTGACCGCCGCAGCGGGCGGCTACGCGGCCGCGTTGGTCGCCACCGTCCTCGCGCTCGTCGTGCTCGTACTGCTCCGCAGCCTCAAGCCGTTGACCAGCCGGCTCGGGCGCAACCACGCGACGGTCGAGCTCGAGTACTCGCGTGGACATGGCACGCTCGGCCCGGTTCTTCGCGCGCTGCACTCGATGGAGGGCAAGATCCAGTCGCTCTCTGTCGACGACGACGACGCCGAGGCGAATGGCGACGGCACGCGAAGCGTCACGCTCGATCTTCGAGTGAACAGTCCTTCCGATCTCGATGAGCTGGTGGACACGATCGGGCGTCGCCCTGAAGTGCGTCGAGTCCGAGTCGCCGGCCGCGACGACTGACGCACACTCGCGTCGCCGTTGTGTGACCGACGTCCCGTGATCCGCACGAGACCAGGGCTGCGAATGGCTTCCTGACGTTCGCAGCACCAAGGGAGGACACGTGGCTGATCTGCGAGAGCTACGACGGCGGTTCGACGAAGAGATCGTCAACGGGCACGATCTCGACGCGATCGAGCACTGGTTCACGGACGACTACGTCGACCACGTCGAGATCCCAGGGATGCCGACCGGAGTTGCCGGCGTGCGCGCCCGGCACGAGATGTTGTTCACGGCGATGCCGGACATCCACATCACGGTTCACGACGTGATCGCGGAAGGCGACCGCACGGCGGCTCGTTTCACGATCACCGGCACGGACACCGGAGGCTTCATGGGGATGCCGGCGACGAACAACGCCATCACGGTCACCGGGATGGACTTCATGCGGTTCCGCGACGACCTCGTGGCCGAACACTGGGGCGAGATGGACATGATGGCGCTGCTGCAGCAGCTGGGCGTGATCCCCACGCCCGGGTAGCGATTACGACGCGTCGGAGCGCGCCGGGTTCGCGCGGTACGCCCGGCCCGGAGCTGCGATCTCACTGAGTGCATCGATTGCACTGTCGAGATCGGCGACGGCGGAATCGATCCGCTGCAGCACGTCGGCGACCCACGAGTGTCGTTCGTTGGCGGTGTATCGGTGTGTGGACATGGCGAGCTACCGATTCGCCACACACGGCGCACTTCCTGCGGCCGGTTGGCCACAGAACGTGAGAAAGTTCTATTCGATGCGCAGGCCGGAGATCGCCCGGCTGATCACGAGCTGCTGGATCTGCTCGGTGCCTTCGAAGATGTCGTAGATCTTGGCGTCCCGGTGCATCCGCTCGACGGGGTACTCGCGGGTGAAGCCGTACCCGCCATGGATCTGGATGGCGCGCTCGGTCACCCACACCGCAACCCGTCCGGCCTTGAGCTTCGACTGCGAGCCTTCGGCGTTGATGTAGCCACCGTTGCGAGCGAGCCACGCGGCGCGCCACACGAGGAGACGGGCGGCGTCGATCTCGGTGATCATGTCCGCCAACATGAATGCGATCGCCTGGTTCTGGATGATCGGCTTGCCGAACGCAACGCGCTCTTTCGCGTAGGCGAGCGCCTCTTCGTATGCGGCGCGGGCGATGCCGATGGCCTGCGCCGCAACCGACGGACGCGTCGCCTCGAACGTGGCCATCGCCGGTTGCTTCTCGCCGGTGTGCGCGCCCTCGCGTGCTTTCGCGATCTTCGCGTCGAGCTTCTCCTTGCCGCCGAGCAACATGCGACCGGGAACCCGGCAGTCGTCGAGGATCACCTCGGCCGTGTGCGACGCGCGGATCCCGTGCTTCTTGTACTTCTGCCCCTGGCTGATCCCCTTGGTGCCCTTGGGAACGATGAACGACGCTTGCCCGCGCGAGCCCAGATTCGGATCGACGGTCGCGGTCACGACGTGCGTGTCGGCCAGTCCGCCGTTCGTCGCCCATGCCTTCGTGCCGTTCAGGACCCACTCGTCGTTGGCTTCGTCGTAGACCGCCTTCGTCTTCAACGACGACACGTCCGAACCGGCGTCGGGCTCGGAGACGCAGTACGCACCGATCATCAGGTCGTCGGGTCCGCTGCCGAAGCACTGCGGCACCCACTCGATCACCTGCTCCGGCGTGCCGTTGCCCGCGATGCCGGCCGCCGCGAGACCAGAACCGAAGATGGCGAGGCCGATGCCGGCGTCGCCCCAGAACAGCTCCTCGAGCGTGATCGGCAACGTCAGCCCGGTGGTGTCGCCCATCGAGGCCTGCGCGAAGAAGTCGAACGAGTAGAGGCCGATCTTGGCGGCCTCCTGCACGATCGGCAGCGGGAACTCCTCCCGCTCGTCCCATTCGTGCGCCGCCGGCCGCACGACGGTGGCGGCGAAGTCGTGCACCCACTCCTTGATCTGCTGCTGGTCCTCGTTGAGCGCAAGAGAGAATTCAGCCATCGCAAGATCCTAAGTTACCGGTCGGTAACCAGCAAGAGCGCGAGACCCGCGAGCACGGCGCCCACCACGTACGGAGCGGGAACCGATTGGCCGAAGAGAACGCCGGCCAGGGCGGGGCCGATCGATCGAGCGAGGCCTCCGGCCGACTGCTGGACCCCGAGGGCCTGGCCCCGACGATCGCGGTGAGCGGCCGCCGAGATCTGCGACGAGAGGGTCGGCGCGACGATGCCCTGGCCGACGATGAGGAGCGCGAGCGCCGCGGTCACGGTCAGCCATCCGCCATCGGCGGCGAGCAGCAGCATGCCGATCGCGTTGCAGGCGAGGCCGGTACGGATCGTTCGCGTCTCGCCGAGGCGTACGACCACCGTGTGGATGGCGCCGCCCTGCACGACCGCGAGCCCGATGCCGATGAGGAAGAAGACGCCGTACGTCGCACTCTCGCTGAGGTCGAACCGCGACTCCACGAGCAACGAGAAGGTCGCTTCGAACCCGCTGAACGCCACCAGCCCGAGGAACGAGACGAGGATGAGCCGGCGGACACGCCCGCGGTCACGTTCTTGCGTCGGTTGACCACCGTATGAGGGGTCCGGCGACGCGAGAACACGGTGGCGGGTTTCGGGGAGGCGCTTCACGGCGACGACGGCGTTGGCCGCGGCGATCGCCGCGGCGATGAAGAACGGGAGTCGATGGCTCACGAGCGCGGCGACGCCGCCGATCGCGGGGCCGAGCGCGAAGCCGGCGCCGAACGCGGCGCCCAGCAGCCCGAGGAGCCGGGCCCGGTCCTCCGGTTCGGCAACGTCGGTCACGGCGGCCTGCGCAACCGAGACACTGGCCCCGCTCGCCCCGTCGACGATGCGCCCGAGGAACAGCAACCACAGCGACCCGGCGAGACCGGTCAGCAGGCTGCCGACCGCGGTGCCCGCCAGCGACAGGATGATGACCGGCTTGCGCCCGACGCGGTCGGACAGCCAGCCCGTGATCGGCGAGAAGATCAGCTGCGCGACCGAGAACGACGCCACAACGAGACCGGCGACCGCGGGCGAGGCCCCTGCATCACGCGTATAGCGCGCCAAAACCGGAAAAAGGATCCCAAACCCGATCAGGTCGAGGGCGACCGTCGTCCAGATCACACCGAAGCCGGGCGGCAGCGGCTTGCGGGTGCGCGTCGCCTTCACGAGCGCCCAGCACACGCGGTTCGCGAGTCGAGCGTCAAGTCAGCAGGAAGCCCCACGGAGCGTGACGAATGCAATCGGCAGCGAACTGACAAGGGGGGCTCATGACAGCCACGGCTCCGCACCACTCCGACGCACTCGACGCCCAATTGGTCCTCCGCGCACAGGACGGCGACCGCGACGCCTTCATCGAACTGTTCCGCCGACATGCGGGACCCGCGTGGCGCCTCGCGCTCGCGGTCAGCGGCAGCACCGAGATCGCGGCGACCGCAGTCTCGAAGGGCTTCACGCTGACGCTCGTGCGACTGCATCGACGGACGGTCACGCTCGCCGTCCCGTTCCGCGTGCTCGTCACGCGTACGAGCGGGGAAGCGGCGGCATCGGCGTCGCGCGGGAACGAGTCGCCGGCCGAATCACCGAACGAGCTGTCCGACGCGTTCTACATGCTCCCCGAGAAGTGGCGCGCCGCCTTGTGGCTCACCATCGCCGAAGGCGGAAGCCCTGCGCAGATCGCACCGGTCATCGGTCTCTCCGAGGAGGGAACCGCGAGCCTCGTGGATCGGGCGAGTGACGGCCTTCGGGCCCGACTGGCCCGGTCCACGCTGCTCCGCTCCAACTCGGAGCACGAGCTCGCCGACGCGCGGACCCCGTTGCGCGCGATCGCGGGCCCGGTCCCGCTCACCCTCGAAGCCGCGGCCGTGCAGCAGTGGGAAGCGTGGCAGCAGACGGTCGTCAAGGAGAAGCGTCACGGCTTGGCGACCATCATCCCGCTGCGCCCGTGGATCGAGCGCGCCGTGTCGACCGCAGCGGCACTCGTCTTCGCCGCCGGCATCGCTGCCGCGATCAACCAGAGCGCGAGAAGCGCGCAGCACGATGCGCCGATGCTCGCCGCGCCGGCGCACCAGATCGAGCGGGCGTCGGCGGTCCAGCACCACGCGATGCTCCCGATCACACTGGACCGACGCGCGAACCACACCGTTGGTGCGGCGGCGCGCCAGGGTTCGTCGACGCACGGCACGGCTGCGGGCACGAGCCCGGACGGCGCTCGCACATCCGCGCCGGTGTCGAATCCGACCGACGCGGCCACCACGACGACCACGCCTCCGTCAGCGGTCGCGGATCACAGTGGCGACTCGTCGGGCACCGGCGTCGGCACGACGGTCGGCGACACGCCGGTCGCCGTCGAGGTCGGCCCCGATGGTGCCGGTGTCACAGTCGGCGACACCACCGTCGGGAACACGACGCCCACGACCGCGCCCAACAACGGCGTGGCCATCGACCTCGGGAACGGCCTCCCCGCGGTGACGGTGACGATCCCGTTCTGAGTCGGTTAGCGGCGGCGCAGCTGCGTGCCCGTCGGCGTGTCCGCGACCTCGTAGCCCTGCTCGATGAGCTGATCGCGCAACGCGTCGGCGCGCGCCCAATCCTTCGCGGCGCGGGCCTCGTCTCGTTCGGTGGCGAGCGCGAGGGCGGCCTCATCGATCTCTGACGCGGCCGTCTTCAGCTGGAGACCGACCGCCGTGCAGATCTCGAACGCAGCAGCGGCGGCAGCGAGATCGTTGTCGGCGTTCGCGCGGGTGACGAGATCGAACAGCAGGGCCATCGCCGCAGGCGTGCTCATGTCGTCGTCCATCAGCTCGCGGAACTGCGTGAGCGCGGCCTCATCCGCCGCGCCGGCCGCCGCTGACGCGAACTTCTCGGCAAAGCGGTCGAGGCGTTCGAGGGCGCGACCGGCGTCGGCGACGCTGTCCCGTGTCACCTCGATCGGCGCGCGGTAGTGCGAACGCAACACGAGCAGCCGGTACGCCCGCGGGTCACCCCAGTCGATGAAGTCGAGAAGATCGGTGAAGTTGTCGAGCGACTTCGACATCTTCTCGCCCTCGACGACCACCCAACCGTTGTGCACCCAGTGGCGCACGAACGTCTTTCCTTCGGCCACCGCCTGGGCGCGTTCGTTCTCGTGATGGGGAAACGCGAGGTCCTGTCCCCCGCCGTGGATGTCGAAGCCGTCGCCCAACAGGTCGAGCGACATCACCACGCACTCGGTGTGCCAGCCGGGACGGCCGTCGCCCCACGGTGAAGGCCACGAAGGTTCACCGACCTTGGCCTTCTTCCACAACGCGAAGTCAACCGGGGACCGCTTCTCCTCGATCGTCTCGACGCGCGCACCGGCCCGCAGCGAGTCGATCGACTGGCGCGCCAGCAGGCCGTAGCTCTCGACGCGCTCGGCTTGGAAGTACACGCCGTCGCTCGTCTCGTACGCCATGCCGTGCTCGACGAGGTCGCCGATCATGTCGACCATGCGATCGATGAACGCACTGGCGTGCGGGTCGACCGTCGGGCGCATGACGCCGATTGCGTCCATCGCCTCGTACCAGACCTTCTCCCAGTACGTCGCGACCTCGGTCCAGTCGACGTTCTCCCGAGCGGCGCGATTGATGATGTTGTCGTCGACGTCGGTGATGTTCGAGACGTACGTGACGTCGTAGCCGCACCAGACCAGGTAGCGGCGAAGCACGTCGAACACGAGCGAGAAGCGCCCGTGTCCGAGGTGAGGAGGGCCGTACACCGTCGGTCCACACACGTACATCGACACCTTGCCCGGATCACGGAGCTCGACCGGACGCACGTCCCCGGCCGCGGTGTCGAACAAGCGCAACATGCGCGCCAAGGTACCTGTGGATCAGACGGTGACCGGCAGGGCTTTCAGTCCTCGAAGGATGAAGTGCTCGCGGTACTCGACGTCATCTGCATCGCACGCGAGCTGCAGCGTCGGGAAGTTGCGCGCCAGGCGGTCGAAGACGACCTGCCCTTCCATGCGGGCGAGCGCCGCACCCAAGCAGTAGTGGATCCCGTGGCTGAACGTGAGGTGTTGGTTGTCGGCACGGCCGACGTCGAACCGATCCGGGTCCGGGAACTTCTCCGGGTCGCGGTTCGCGGCCGCCAACAGCGTCATGACCGCTTGCCCTTTTCGAAACGCCATCCCGCCGACCTCGAGGTCCGTGGTGGCGAAGCGACCCGTGAGGTGCACGGGGCCGTCGAACCTCAAGCACTCCTCGACGGCCGACGGAACGAGCGACGGATCGGCGACGAGCCGCTCCCACTGATCGCGGTGCTGCAGCATGGCGAACAGTCCGTTGCCGATGAGGTTCATCGTCGTTTCGTGGCCGGCGACGAAGAGCAACAACACGATCGATCGCAGCTCTTCTTCGGACAGCTTGTCGCCTTCCTCCTCGGCCTTGATGAGCTCGGTGAGCAGGTCGTCCTGCGGCTCGGCACGACGAGCTTCGAACAGACCGTTGAAGTAGTTGATGAACTGCATGGCGGCGACCATGCCCTTCATCGCCGTCTCTTCGTCGATCATCGAGAAGTCGAGCAGGCGCGACGCATCGGACGACCAGCCCTCCATCTGATGTCGATCCTCGACCGGCACGCCGAGGAGCTCACAGATGACGATCACCGGCAGCGGATACGCGAGACCGCTCATCACCTCGAAGGGCTCATCCCCCTTGAGGTCGGCGAGCAACGAGTCACAGATCTCGCCGACGTGCTCTCGCAACTTCTCCACCCTTCGCGGCGTGAAGGCCTTCGACACGAGTCGTCGCACCCGTGTGTGATCCGGCGGGTCCATGAACAGCAGCGTGCGGACCCCGGCCCCTTCGAACGCGGCACGGAAGTCGTCCTCCGGCATCGGCGCGTGGCTCGGATCAGATGACCAGCGCGGATCGCGCAGCACCGCCTCGCAATCCTCCCAACGCGTGAGCAGGTAGTCGTCGAAGTCGTCGAACTTCCAGATCGGTGCTTCGGCCCGGATGCGGTGGTACAGCGGATGCGGATTCCGCTTGTTCTCGGTGCCGAAGACCCATTCGCCGGTGATGTCGTTCAGATTCGCGGTGTCCCCCATATCGGACATTGAAGTCCGAGCAACGGCTTTCGGGCCATATGCCATGCGCCACTAGCGTTGGAAGACCATGACCGTCCCGGAGAAGCCGTCGCTCGAAGGCCTCGAAGCCAAATGGCGCGCGCTCTGGGAAGAGCACGGCACGTTCCGGTTCGACCGGACGAAGACACGCGACGACGTCTTCGCCATCGACACCCCGCCGCCGACCGTGTCCGGTGCACTGCACATCGGCCACTGCGAGTCCTACACCCACAAAGACCTCATCGCGCGGTACCAGCGGATGCGCGGCAAGGAGGTCTTCTACCCGATGGGGTGGGACGACAACGGCCTCAACGTCGAGCGGCGCGTCCAGCTGATGCGGGGCGTGCTGTGCGATCCGTCGTTGCCGTACGACCCTGACTTCACGCCCTCGGATCCGCCGCCGAAGAGGCCGATCCCGGTGTCGCGCCCGAACTTCATGGAGATCTGCGCCGACGTCGTCGAGATGCTCGAGGAGAAGTACCACGAGCTCTGGTCGACGATCGGCCTGTCGGTCGACTGGACGCAGTCGTACACGACGATCGGTCCCAAGGCGACGCGCGTCTCGCAGTACGGCTTCCTGCGACTCCTCGAACGAGGGCTCGCGTACCGCGCCGAGGGGCCGACGCTGTGGGACGTCGACATGAAGACCGCCGTCGCGCAAGCGGAGCTCGAAGACCGCGTCATCCCGGGCGCGTACCACCGACTCGTGTTCCGTCGCCCCGACGGCTCGCCGCTCTACATCGACACGACGCGACCCGAGCTCCTTGCCGCGTGTGTCGCAGTCGTGGCCCACCCGGACGACGACCGCTACAAGCCTCTGATGGGCACGCAGGTCACGACGCCGCTGTTCGGGGTCTCCGTGCCCGTCGTCGCCCACGAGCTCGCCGATCCCGAGAAGGGAACCGGCATCGCGATGATCTGCACGTTCGGCGACACCACCGACGTCATCTGGTGGCGCGAGCTCGACTTGCCAGTGCGCGCCATCGTCGAGAAGGACGGTCGCATCGCGACCTTGCCGCCGCCCGGGCTCGACTCACCGGAAGGCCTCGAGGCGTACGGCGAGCTCGCCGGCAAGAACATGAAGCAGGCGCAGACGCGCATCGTCGAGCTGCTGCGTGAGCGCGGCGGCATGGAAGGCGAACCGAAGCCGATCGAGCACCCGGTCAAGTTCTGGGAGAACGGCTCGCGTGCGCTCGAGATCGTCACGAACCGACAGTGGTTCATCACGTACCCCGACGCCGAGACGTTGCTCGAGTACGGCAACAACATCCATTGGCATCCCGAGTTCATGGGTGTCCGCTACGAGAACTGGGTCAACGGCCTCGTCGGCGACTGGAACATCACCCGTCAGCGCTTCTTCGGCGTGCCCTTCCCCATCTGGTATCCGATCGACGCGGACGGCAACGTCCGGCACGACCAACTGCTCACCGCGAGGTACGAGCAGCTGCCGATCGATCCCTCCACGGACGTGCCCGACGGATACACGCAGGACCAGCGCGACAAGCCCGGCGGCTTCACCGGCGATCCCGACGTGATGGACACGTGGGCGACGTCGTCACTCACACCATTGATCGCGAGCGGTTGGCCCGATGATCTCGACCTTCACGGGCGCGTCTTCCCGATGGACATGCGCCCGCAGTCGCACGACATCATCCGAACCTGGCTCTTCTACACGGTCATCCGCTCGCACTACGAGTTCGGCACGCTGCCGTGGTCGAACGCATTGATCTCGGGCTTCGTCCGCGACCCCGACCGCAAGAAGCTCTCGAAGTCCGCCGGCAACTCGCCCGACGACCCGATGGCGATCCTGGCGGAGTACGGCTCGGACGCAGTGCGGTACTGGGCCGCAGGAGCCCGACCGGGCATGGACCTCGCGTTCGACCGCAACCAGTTCAAGGTCGGCCGTCGGCTCGCCACGAAGATCCTCAACGCCTCACGCTTCGCGTTGAGCTTCGGTGAGGCCGAGGGAGACGTCACCGACCCGCTCGACCTCGCGATGCTGCGCGAGCTCGGACGCGTCATCGACGAAGCGACGACAGCCTTCGACGACTACGACTACGCCCGCGCGCTCGAGCGGACGGAGACGTTCTTCTGGTCGTTCTGCGACGACTACCTCGAGCTCGTGAAGGCGCGTGCCTACACCGGGGACGCGTCCGCGATCACGGCGCTGCGCCTCGGGCTGTCGGCGCTGCTCCGGCTCTTCGCGCCGGTGATGTCCTTCGTCACCGAAGAGGTCTGGAGCTGGTGGCAGGACGGATCGATCCACCGATCCACCTGGCCGGTCGCGGCCGAGCTCGGCGCGAGCGAGGGTGACCCCTCGGTGCTGCACGTCGCCGCCGAAGTGCTCGGTCAGGTGCGCAAGGCCAAGACGGCTGAGAAGAAGTCGCTGCGCGCTGACGTCGAGTCCGCCCTCGTTCGCGGCACGCCCGAGCAGCTCGCGGCGCTCGATCGTGCCCGGGGCGACGTCATCGAAGCGGGCCGGATCGCGGATCTGCGGACGGAACCCGGCGACGAGCTACTGGTCGACGTCACCCTCGCCAGCTGACGGCGCGACCGCGCCGTTCCCCGGTGGTGACACCCAGAGGGCGCGTTGCGGTGACGAGGACTGGATTCCCTCGCGGTCGAAGCGCTCCTTCAAGCGAGTGCGGAGCTCGCGCATGACCTTGAACTGCTCCGCCGGTCGTGTCTTGATGCCGAGGCGGATGTCGACGCCGTTGACGCCGAGGTTCTCGACGCCCCAGATCTCGGGCTCCTCGAGCAAGCGCACGGACCAGTCCTCGTCGTGCCACATCGAGTCCGCGACTTCTTTGATGATGGTCTCGGCCTTCCGCAGATCGGTGTCGTACTCCACCGACACATCGAGCAACGCCCTCGCCCATTCCTGACTCTTGTTGCCGATGCGGCTGATCTGACCGTTCGGGATGTACCAGACGGTGCCCTCGACGTCGCGCAAGCGCGTCGTGCGCAGACCCACCGCTTCGACGGTGCCCTTGGCCTCCCCCGCGTCGATGATGTCGCCGACGCCGTACTGGTCCTCCATCAGCATGAACATGCCGGTGAGGAAGTCCTTGACGAGGCTCTGCGCCCCGAACCCGAGTGCGACACCGGCGATCCCCGCGCTCGCGACGAGTGGGGCCAGGTCGATGCCGAGCTCGCCCAGCACCGTGAGCGCAGCGATCGAGTACACGATCGCCGTGCTGAGGCTGCGCAGCACAGAGCCGATCGTCTTCGCGCGGGACGCGGCGCGGACCGTGCGATCCGGCGGGATCACGACCTGCGCTTCGCTGCGGCGGGCGTGGGCGGACACCGTCCCCGAGATCGTGTCGGTGAATCGCCGGATCGCCCGGCGGATCACCGCGTTGGTGATCACCGCCACGACGATGATGATCAGGATGTGGAGCGGTGCGCCCACGAGCCAGTCGACCGCCCCGGCGAGGCTCTTGTTGCCGGTGGCCTCGAAGACCTCGCGGCAGGCCCACGTGGGCGACGCGCCGCAGGCGTCGACCAACTCGACCTGGGGCGCGACCTGCAAGAGGACTGTTGGCATTCGCTGTCTCCTATCCGGAGAGGCGGACCGCGAGCACCTCGATGAAGATGCACTCGCCAGGACAGTCGTCCGCTGCTTGCACGACGGCGTGTTCCAGGTGATGCGGCACGGAGGCCAGGCTCGCAGAACTCCCCGGGTCGTTCAGCACGGTCTCGCCTTCCTTGACGTAGGCGATGCCGTCCTCGAGCAGGGTGAAGACATCAGGGGCGTGGTCGGTGCAGAGACCGTCGCCGGTGCACAAGTCCTGGTCGATCCACACCTTCATGGCGGATCCACCTCAGCACAGATCGCGGACCAACCGAAATCGGCCGGTTTCTGCACGCGACCTGCGGACACGGGTGCCGCAATTTCTTGACGCGCCCACCGGATTCCACCGAGGCTGGTGTCCGGAGCGACCAGGTCCACGTCATAATTCCGCCGCCCCTGCGCCGCACCCAGCGCAACCGTTCGTCGGAGGTTCGCAGTCACGATGGCTCTCGAGCTCGCGCCCAGCGCGCCTGCATCGCAGCGCCGCGCGCTTGCGGGGCCGTACCGATGGATCGGGTTCGGGGCCAGCGTGCTCATCGCGGCGACGATGCCGCTCTGGCGCCTCGCCGGGAAGGCGTGGCGGCTGACGCTGCCCGTGCTGCCGCACAACGGCGAACGCCCGATCACCGCGATCGTCTTCGTCGTCGGTGTCGCGCTGCTGGCAGTCGCGTGGCTCGGGCTCATCAGGCGGATCGAACGCAGCGCGCTGCCGTCACGCGACCGGATGCGGGTGGTGCTCTCCTGCGCAGCGCTGTGGTTCGCGCCACTGCTGCTCGGCCCGCCGCTGCTCAGCAGCGACGTGTACAGCTACGCCGCCGAGGGCGCGATGGTCACGCAGCACCTCGACCCCACCGTCGACGGGATGTACAAGCTGCACTACGGCGACTACGTCTCGCGCACCGACCCCGTCTGGAGGGCGTCGAACGACCCCACCAAGGCGCTCGGGAACCCGTACGGCCCGGTGCAGATGGGTGCGTCGGCCGCGATCGTCGACCTGTCCGGCCACAACTACAACCTGACGCTGTGGGGGTTGCGCCTCTTGGCGCTCGCCTCTGTGTTCGCCTGCGTGTGGGGTCTGACCGAGATCGCCGAGCACTTCGGCGTCGACCCACCGACCGCGGTCGCGATCGGCATCGCGAACCCGATTGCAGTGCTGCATCTGGTCGGCGGCGCGCACAACGACGCGTTCTTGATGGCGTTTCTCGTCACCGGCATCGCGTTCGCGCTGCGCAACCGATGGGTCGTCGGTGTCGCGTTCATGGCGCTGGCCATGGGCGTGAAGCTTCCGGCGGCCGCAGCGATCGTGTACCTGGGCTGGGAACGAGTGGGCGGCGCCGCCGGGATCCGCGAGCGAATTCGCAGCGTCGGCCGCGCGCTCGCGGGTGCGTTCGCGCTGACGCTCGGGCTCTGTGTCGTGATCGGCATCAGCCTGGTCGGTTGGATCGAGTCCATGCAGAACAGCGGTCGGACCATGGGCACGCTCTCGTTCACCACGCGCTTGGGCTACGTCGTCAGCTCGTTGTTCCGCGCGGTCGGGCTACCGACGGCCGACACCACGTGGATCACGTTGTTCCGCATGTCCGGCCTCGTCGCCGCCGGCGTGCTGTGTCTGTGGATGCTCACCCGAGTCGATCGGATCGGGCCGATCCAGTGCGCGGCGCTCGCCATGATGGCGGTGGTCGTCCTGGGTCCAGTCGTGTGGCCGTGGTACCTCGCACCTGGGATCGCGTTGCTCGGCGCCGCCGGTGTCGGACGGTGGCGTCCGGCGTTGTTGGTGCTGACCGTGGCGTTTGCGTTCGAGGTGTTTCCGGTCGGGCCGAAGTCGAAGCCCGTTCTCGAAGGCAGTCACTTCGTGAGTCTCGGATTGATCCTGTTGATCGCGACGCTCACCCTCGCCGCGCCGTTCGCCCTCGAGTGGTGGCGCGGTCAACAGGACGACGATCCCCCCGGCCCTGACCTCCGGGACCTCGCTCCGGCAGACTGACGTTCCGTCAGGCGTTGACGAGGCGGCGGAGACGGTCGCCGTAGAAGGTCATGGCGTTGTCGGCCAGGACGCGGCGCTCGAGCTTCGGATCGAGTCCATGCGCACGTACGGCGTCGACCGCGCCGGGATACACGGCGTCGAAGTGCGGATAGTCGCTCGCGAAGCACACGTTGTTGGCCCATCCGAGCTCGAGCGCGAGGGGCAGCGTGCGCTCCTCGACTTCGAAGGTGAGCCATGTTCGGGCGTTGAGGACATCACGCGGATCACCGCCGGCGAAGTCGGTCGGCGCGAGCTCGAAGTGCTCCTCGATGCGTTCGACCCAGAACGGCGCCCAGCCGCAGCCCGCCTCGAAGAAGCCGAGCCGCAGGTTCGGATGACGTTGCAGCACGCCGGCGATGCACAGGCTCAGCATCGCGGTCATCTGCTCGAACGGATGGCTGATGACGTGCGCGCCGGCATACGTGCGCTGCCGGTCCTCGCCGACGGTGTCGATGCCGCCGAAGTAGGCCTCGTGCAACACGATCGGGACGTCGAGTGCGGCGGCCGCCTCCCACAACGGCTCGAACGCAGGGTCGTCCACGGTGCGACCCGCGATCCGGTTCGGGCGGATCACCCCACCGACGAAGCCGTGCTTGTCGACGCAATGCTCGAGCTCCGCGACGGCGAGCGCGGGGTCCTGTTGCGGCAGCAGTGCGACGCCGATCAGGCGGCGCGGATCGGTGCTGCAGTACTCGGCCAGCCAGTCGTTGTTGGCCGCACAGAGCGCGGCCGCCGGGATCGGGTCCTCGTAGAGCCCGTACATCAGGCCCATGCTCGGGAACAGGACTGCGGCGTCGATCCCCTCCTGGTCGAGCACCCGCAGGCGCTCGACGGGATCGCGGCCCCCGGTGCGTTCGACACCACCCGCGCTGGTGTGAGTCTTCGATCCTCTCGGCAGCTTGAACGTCGGTCGCCACGGCTTGCCCTCGATGAGGTTGACGAGCTTCCCCTCGGCGTCGCGCTCGAAGCGCGGTGCCAACGGCTGCAGCTTCGGATCCAGACGCTCCACGATCCACCCGAGATCCTCTTCGACGTGCCCATCGGCGTCGATGATCACGCAAAGCCTTTCGGCGCGTTGGTCTTGATGAAGATGTCGATGCGGGCGATGCGATCACCGTCCAGCTCGAACACCAACGCTTCGTCGGTGCTCGTACCGGCCACGTTCTCCGCGAGCTCGGCGATGGCCACGGTTCCGGCGTAGGTGACGCGACTGATCTCCATCGAGTAGTCGGGCAGCGTCGGCATCAGTCCGGCGAGGAAGGCGACGTACTCGTCGCGACCGCGATACTCGTCGTGGAACGGGCCGACGCGCACGACGTCGTCGTGCAACAGCGAGCGCAGCGCGTCCCAGTCGTGGCGCGTGATGGCATCGAGATACTGCTCGATGATCATGCGCCGTCGGCTGCGTACTGAACGGTCTTGCCGTCGCGCCACTGGCGCAGCACGAGGTACGGACCCTTCAGTGCGCCTCGATCCCACACGCCGAACCCCATCGTCGTGCCGTCGTGGCCGCTCGACGCCGGTAGGCGCTTCACGCGCTCGAGACCGTCGCGGATGCCGTGACGCGTGAGGTGGTCGCTCCGCGAGATCGCTTCGCCGAGCAGCCGGCCGATGTCGTAGCCGGCGACCCCGACAGGTCCCGCAGCGGTGGCGCGATTCGTCTCGCGCAGTTGGGCGCGCATCGGGTTCGTGTCGCTCACGGTGTCGCAGTACACCCAGCCGTCCCAGCCGGCGCGCCAGTCCTTCTGTGCGTAGCCGAACATGAGCGCCGAGTTGGCGACCACCGGCACCTTCCACTCGAGCGCCTCGACACCGAGCGCGACCGTGCGGGCGGCGACGCCGAGCCCGAGGTACACGAGGCCGTCGGGCTTGGACGCTTCGAGCCGCGCGACGAGGTCCGCCGCCTCGGTGGCCAGGGGGTTGATCACCGCGCGTGCGGTGACCTCGATGCCGACGGTCGTGCGAGCGCGGTCGAACCACTCGCCGTACTGCTGCCCCACGGGTGAACGGTCGTGGACGACGGCGACCCGCTCGATCCCCCGATCACGCAGATGGTCTGCCAACACCGCCGGCTCCTCCTCGAGCGAGCCGACCTGGTAGTGGAACATGAAGTCGCTGCGAGTGATCGCGCCGCCCGTGTAGTTGATGCACGGAAGCCCAGCGCGATCCGCGAGGTCGCGCACGATGATGCCGTTGTCGCTGATCGAAGGGCCGGCGACGGCGAGCACACCCTGTCGCTCCAGGGCCGCGAACTTCTCTTCGACGTCGAATGCGGTGCCGCTCGGCAGCCCGGCCGCCAACTCGCGCACGAACTCGACCGGCCGGTCGAGGCTGACCGTGTCAAGACCGAGTTGCACTGCCGTGGCGAAGCTGTCCCCGCCGTCGTGCTGCGGGAAGTCGAACAGCAACCCGACGCGAATCGGCGCCGCGCTCATCGGTCGAGCTCGAAGAGCGGCAGCGCGGCGTCGTCGGACACCGGCTGGAAGGTCACGCGCACACGGTCACCGATCTGCACCTCTTCCGCCGGTGTGCCGACCACGTTGCTCATCACCCGGGGCCCGTCGTCGAGATCGATCAGCGCGACCACGAAGGGGATGAGGTGCTTGAACGTGCGCGTGGGGTTCTGCCGGATGATCGTGCGGCTGTAGATCGTTCCGCGGCCGCTCGATTCGATCCAGCGCAACGTCGCCGCATGGCAGTTGGTGCACAACGAGCGCCCGTAGAGCTGGTGATGCCCACACGAGGAGCACTCCTGCACGAGCAGCGTGCGCTCGAGCGTCGCCGCCCAGAAGGGTGCCGACTCCGCATCCGGGACGGGCGCAGGGCGCGGCTTCGCGCCTTCGGGAAGCGGTCCAGGTTCCCAGGTGGTCACGGCGCGTGACTCCCGAGCACGACCGTCGCCCCGGTCGACAAGTAGCCACCGGTGCCGTGAATCAGTGCGATCTCGGCCTCGGCCACTTGGCGCGCCGTGCCTTCACCTCGAAGCTGTCGCACCGCTTCGACGATGAGGAACATGCCGCGCATTCCGGGATGGCACGACGACAACCCCCCGCCGTCGGTGTTCGTCGGCAACGGTCCGTCCCAGCGGAGCCGACCGCCCTCGACGAACGCGCCTCCTTCGCCTTTCGCGCAGAAGCCGAGGTCTTCGAGCGTCAGGAGGACCGTGATCGTGAAGGAGTCGTAGACCTGCAGGACGTCGACATCGGCGAGCGACACACCAGCCCGCTTCAGCGCGAGCGGTCCCGATTGCGCAGCCGCGGTGACCGTGATGTCCGGCATCTGGCTGATGTTCATGTGATGGGTCAGCGCATGCGCCGCGCCGAGCACGTGCGCGGGCGGCTTGCGCAGATCCCGAGCGCGTTCATCGGACGTGACGACACACGCGGCCCCGCCGTCGGAGATCACGCAGCAATCGAGGAGGTGCAGCGGATCGGCCACAGGACGCGACGCGAGGACGTCGTCGACCGTGATCGGATCGCGGTACTGCGCGAGAGGGTTCACCGACGCGTGGTCGCGCATCGTCACCGCGATCTCGGCGAGTTGCTCCGAGGTGGTGCCGTACTGATGCATGTGGCGGGCAGCGGCGAGCGCGTAGCTGCCCACGAGCGTGTTGCCCCACATCGCATCCGTAGTGGCAGGACCCGACAGTCCGCCACCTCCGCGGGTCGCGCTGCCGGTCCCGAGGGAGCGGCCCATCGACGACAGCTGCGTGCTGCCGTAGGTGATCAGCACGACCTCGGCATCGCCGGTGTCCACGGCTCGCGCCGCATGCTCCACCAAGACCTCGAACGACGACCCGCCGGTGTTGGTCTCGTCGAGGTACGCGGGATGCAACCCGAAGTACTCGCACAGCTGCACGACGTGCATCGGGGCCATCCCCGCGGACGCATAGCCGTCGACGTCGTCCCACGTGAGCCCAGCGTCGGCCAGCGCACGATCGGCCGCGATCGCGTGCACCCCGAGCTCGGTGAGGTCGGGGTGATTGGGATAGTCGGTGGTGGCAACCCCGGCGATGACGGCCACGAAGTCCGGACACTACCCTGACACGAGCGTCAGGTTTCGAGTGAGCGGCAAGGGGTGCGCGTTGGACATCGACGATCTCGTGCTCGTGAGTGTCGACGACCACGTCGTCGAACCCCCCGACATGTTCGACGGGCATCTTCCGGACAAGTGGAAGGACGTTGCGCCGCGCATGGTCCGCCGCGACGACGGCACCGACGTGTGGCTGTACGAGGGCAAGGAGATCGTGAACATCGGTCTCAACGCCGTTGCCGGTCGCCCGCCGGACGAGTACGGCATGGAGCCGACGTCACTGCACGAGATGCGCCCTGGTTGCTACGACATCCACGAGCGCGTGCGCGACATGGACGCCAACGGACTCCTCGGCTCGATGTGCTTCCCGTCGTTCCCGAACCTGTGCGGCCAGCTCTTCGCTCGCTCCAAGGACAAGGACGCGGCGCTGCCGATTCTCAAGGCGTACAACGACTGGCACGTCGACGAGTGGTGCGGGACGTACCCCGGTCGCTTCATCCCATTGATGATCCCGCCGATCTGGGACCCGCAGGAGATGGCGGACGAAGTGCGGCGCATGGCTGCGAAGGGTTGCCACGCGGTGTCGTTCTCCGAGAACCCCGAGAAGCTCAAGCTGCCGAGCTTCCACTCGGATCACTGGGATCCGTTCTGGCAGGCGTGCAGCGACGAAGGGACGATCGTGTGCCTGCACATCGGTTCGTCGTCGCAGCTCGTGATCACTGCGCAGGACGCGCCGATCGACGTGCTCATCACACTGCAGCCGATGAACATCGTGCAGTGCGCAGCGGACCTGATGTGGTCCCGCGTGATCCGCAACTTCCCCGACCTGAAGATCTCGCTGTCCGAGGGTGGGATCGGTTGGATCCCGTACTTCCTCGAACGACTCGACTGGATCTACACGCGACACCACTACTGGACGGGTCAGGACTTCGGCGACCAACTCCCGAGCGAAGTGTTCCGCGAGCGAATCGTCACGTGCTTCATCGACGATCCGACCGGTGTGCTGATCAGAGACCGAGTCGGCATCGACACGATCTGCTGGGAAGCCGACTACCCGCACTCCGACTCGACGTGGCCGACATCGCCCGAGTTCCTCATGAAGTCACTCGACGGTGTGCCCGACGAGGACGTCGACAAGCTCACACACCTCAATGCGTTACGACACTTCCGCTTCGATCCGTTCGCGGTGCGGCCTCGAGACGAGTGCACCGTGGGGGCGTTGCGGCGCAAAGCCGCGGAGGAAGGCGTCGACACATCACCCTTGTCGGTCGAGGCGCGCAAAGGCTCGCGAGACACGAGCGCGACGTTCCTGACGAAGCGTCACTGAGTACGGCGCGTCACCGACACGCGATACGCACCCGACCGCGCCGCGAGGATCTTGTCGTCCGTTGCCTCGATGCCATCCGTGAGGCGCGTCGGGTCGAACACGAGGACGTCGCCGTCGACCTCGCGGTCGAACGCCAACGCGTCGATCGAGAGCTCACCCACGCGCACGACCTCGTGATCGTCGTCCCACAGCGCGGTGGGATCGTCGATCGGATCGCTCGGGTTGGCGAGGGTGAGATCGACGTTGAAGATCGCCGGTCCCGCCGCAAATCGCTCCGCCAGCTCGTCGCGTAGATAGCCATCGGGACGATCAGCTGCGTCCTCGTCGGAGATCGATGCCTCACCGGCGGCGGGCACGAACCGGTACCGCGCCGGCCGCACGGTGCCATCCGATGCCACGAACTTGAACGTGTGGATCGCGTGGTACGTCAGCTGTGCGTAGCTGGACGGGATCGGGGCACTGATGGCCGCGGTGACGGCCGGGACCGTCTCGGGGTGTTCGGCGAGGAACGCACCGACCTTCTCCATGTCCGGCGCGCCCGTTTCGGGCAGCGGCCGCCGAGCGAGGTTGAACTCGATGAGCTCCTCCGGGGTGCGCGTGAAGAAGCACGGCAGGGTGAGCGTGACGACGTCGGTCGTGCTGCCATCGGGGAGGTAGTGCTTGACGGCCATTCCCCGTGCGTCCCGCGTGCCGTCGGCGATCGTGGGATCTCCGGCACCGTTCGAGAACCGCACGTGCGTGCGCACCGGCGCGCCTTGGAAGTGCGCCGCCGTCGACAGCGCGGCTGCTGCCGGTGTCGCGGTGAACGTCCCTGAGCACAGCACGCCCTTGGCATGGGCGGCCCGGTGGCCGGCGTGCACGCCGTAGGCCGCGTTCAGAGCATCGACCAGCCGCTCGGACAGATCGCCAACTGGGTCGGCCATCGGCGGCACTCTACGCTCGGCGGCCGTGGCGCGGGTCGTGTTCGTCATCGTCGATGCATTGGCGCATCGGCACGTGAACGCAACGACGACACCCACGATGCACGCACTCGGTCTGGAGGGTGGCTCCGCGCTGGGTCGGGCCGTGATGACGTCGGCGACCTACCCGAACCACGCGACGTTCGCGACGGGTGCCCTCCCCCTCGACCACGGCGTCGTGGCCAACTGGATCGTGAGCGAGGGACGAGCCCGTCCGTCGTACGACATCGGGCCCGCGACGCCCACGATCTTCGACGCATGCCATGCCGGTGGCCGCTCGTGCGTCGCCGTGCTCGGAGATCAGCACCTGGTTTCGATCATGGGGGCAACACGTGC
>DASUCS010000070.1:0-7520 GCA_036275935.1 Acidimicrobiales bacterium | reverse complement strand
GATGTCCTCGAACCCGACCTCGTCGAAGTAGGCCATCTCTCGTTGCGCGGACTCGACCATCGCCTCGGGCGTGACCCGTCCGCCGTACTTCGTGTACAGGTCGGGATCGAGCGAGCCGCCGTTGACACCGATGCGGATCGGAACTCCGCGGTCCTTCGCTTCTTGTGCCACCGCCTTGATGTGGTCGGCCTTGCGGATGTTGCCGGGGTTCAGGCGCAAGCAGTGCACGCCGGCGTCGAGCGCGGCGAGCGCCATCTTGTACTGGTGGTGGATGTCGGCGACGATCGGCACCGGCGAGCGCGGGACGATGTGCGCAAGTCCTTCAGCCGCCTCGATCTCGTTGCACGTGCAGCGAACGATGTCTGCGCCAGCGGCGTACAGCGCGTAGATCTGCGCGAGCGTTCCGTCGACGTCAGCCGTCTTGGTGATCGTCATCGACTGCACCGAGATCGGCGCGTCACCGCCAACCGCGACGGGGTTCGTCGGGTGACGGAGAACGATCTGGCGCGTCTTGCGACGCGGGAACTGCCCGTCGACGAGCATCAATTCAATCGGATCGGGTCGACCAGATCGAGGAAGAGCGTCGAGACGAACAAGAGGCCGAGGACCATGACGACGGCGTACGTGAGCGGCAGCAACTTGACGACGTCGACCTGGTAGCGACGGCCGCGACGTGACCGCAGCCGTTCGTAGGTCGCGATCGCGACGTGGCCACCGTCGAGCGGCAACAGCGGGATCAGGTTCACGATCCCGATGAACAAGTTGATCGTCGCGAAGAACGCAAGGAAGGCGTACGGACCCTCGCGGGTCAGGTCACTGCCGAGCACGGCCGCGCCGACGATCGACACCGGCCGATCCTTGACCTCGCTCGGCTCGTTGCTCGTCGAGGGCGCGCCCTGCCCGTTGTTGTTGGTGACGGTCGGGCTGCCGCCGTTGACGACGTCGCTGGCGAAGCTCGACAGCCCGGACGGAGAGAAGAACTTGCCGAGCGCGCTGAACGACTCCTTCACGCCGGCGCCGAACTCCGCGACCGATCGCCCCGTTGCCGTGATCGGGTTGACCCGCTCACGTGGCAACGACTCTCGCGACACGCCCAGCAGGCCATGCCCGCTGTCGTTGGCGATGGTCGCCGACAGGTCGAGGTGCTGCCCGTCGCGGTTCACGACGAGCGCGACGGTCTTGCCCGGTTGGTCGTACACGAGGTTGTGCAGGTCGTCGAAGTTGGCAACGCTGCGGCCGTCGATGCTCTCGATGCGGTCACCGGCCTGCAGGCCGGCGGCGCTCGCCGCGCTGCCCGCCACCACCTCTCGAACCTGCCAGCCCTGGTTGTCGATGAAGATGTGCCCGCCCGGTGCGCCGGTCGCCGTCAGCATCAGGAACAGGCTCAGGATCGCGAGCAGGAAGTGCATCGTGGATCCGGCCACCGCGACCGCCAGCCGACGCGGATAGGTCTGGGCGCGGTACGTACGGGCTTCGTCCTCCGGCGGCACCTCCTCGAGGTTGTTCATCCCGATGATGCGGACATACGCACCGGCCGGGATCGCCTTCACGCCGTACTCGGTTTCTCCACGCCGGAACGAGTAGAGCTTCGGGCCGAAGCCGAGGAAGAACTCGGTCACCTTCATCCCCGACAACTTCGCGGTGACGAAGTGCCCGAGCTCGTGCAGGAAGATCATGAAGACGATCGCCACGACGACGACCAGCAAGGGCCACCCGCCCCACAGCGTGAGCAAGCCGACCAGCGCGATGAGCAGGAGCAGCGAGATGCGCTTGTCGGGCACCGCGGTCTGCCCGACGCGCATCAGCCGTTCGTGGGCGAGCTCCTTCTCGGGCTGCGGAGCCGGCGCATCGGGCGTCACCGGCGGCTGATCGTCGATGGTCACTGCATCCTCGCGATCACACTGGTGGCCTCGATCCGAGCGCGCCGATCGACGTCGATCACGACCTCCGGGGATTCAGCCACGGTCCCATCATGGCGGTCCAAGACCGCTTCGAGAACATCACCGATCGAAATCCACGAGATGAGGCCGTCGAGGAACGCGGCGACGGCGACCTCGTTGGCGGCGTTGAGCCAGGCCGGAGCCGTTTCGCCCCTGCGCCCGGCTTCGTAGGCGAGGCGAAGGCACGGGAACGCCTCCAGATCCGGCGGCTCGAAGTCCAGACGGCCCAGGTCGGCCCAGTCGATCCGCCCGAACGGGGTGCCGATCCGATCGGGATAGGCGAGCGCGTACCCGATCGGCAGGCGCATGTCCGGCAGCGAGAGCTGGGCGATGGTGGCGCCGTCGGAGAACTCGACCATCGAGTGCACGATGGACTGCGGGTGCACGACGACCTCGATCGCCTCGTACGGCACACCGAACAGCTCGTGCGCCTCGATCACCTCGAGTCCTTTGTTCATCAACGTGGACGAGTCCACCGTGATCTTCGGACCCATGCTCCAGGTCGGATGCGCGAGCGCGTCATCGATCGTCACGTGTTCGAGGTCCGCACGGGTGCGACCCCGGAACGGTCCGCCGCTGGCGGTGAGCACGATCCGATCGACCGCGGCGGCGTCGCCGCTGCGCAGGCACTGGTGTACCGCGCAGTGCTCGCTGTCCACCGGGATGAGCTCGGCGCCCTTCGTCGCCCGCGCCCGCTGCACGACCGGCCCGGCAGCGATCAGCGACTCCTTGTTCGCGAGCGCAAGGCGCTTGCCGGCCGACAGTGCGGCGAGCGTGACCGGCAGCCCGGCGAAGCCCACGACTCCGTTGAGCACGACATCGGCGCTCGTGCTGACATCGGCGAACGCATCCGCACCGGCGACGACCTCGGTTCCGACGGGCACCTGGGCCTCGAGCTCGGCGCGGCAGCTCTCGTCGGCGATGGCGACGACCTTCGGATGGAACTCGTGCGCTTGCTGCGCCAGCAGGTCGACCGAGGTCGCGGCACCGAGCGCGACCACTTCGTAGTTGTCCGGTTCCGCCCGAACCACGTCGAGCGCTTGGGTACCGATCGACCCCGTCGCGCCGAGGATGGCGAGCGAACGCATGCGTCCCCAGGGTACTGGCGACCGTTCTCCTGGTACCGGCGGGACAAACGTGTCTCGCCGGTACCAGGAGAATCAGAAGATCAGGATTCGGGCGGCGTAGTACGTGGCCGGGAGCACGAACAGCAGGGCGTCGAACCGGTCGAGGACGCCGCCGTGGCCCGGGAGCAGCGTGCCCATGTCCTTCACGCCGAGGTCACGCTTGAGCAGCGACTCGCACAGGTCGCCGAGGGTCGCGGCCAACGCGGCTGCGAGACCGAACAGCGCCTTCTGCCCGAGGCTCAGCTCCGTCCAGGGAGAGATCAGTCCGACGAACACGACCGCCGCGAGCACCGACGCGATCCAGCCACCGGCCAGGCCTTCGAACGTCTTGTTCGGGCTGGCCTGTGACATCGGTCTGGTCCCGAGGCTGCGCCCGATGAAGAAACCACCGACGTCGTAGCCCACGCTCGTGAACAGCGCGCCGAACAAGATGCCGATGCCCGACGGGAGCGTGAGGATCAATGCTGCGAACGATCCGAGCACGACGACGTAGCCGATGACGAGCATCGTCGAGGCCGCACCGAGGATCGGTGAGTCGTCGCCACCCGCTCCCCCGAGGTACCACAGCAACGAGAAGGCCGCGACGAGGAACATGACGACCGGGTACGCGGCTTCGCCCTTCCAATACGACGCCAACGGCAACGTGATCGCGGCCGTGATGCCGAGCAGCGTCGCGGGCTTGTAGCCGGCCCGGCGCAACGCCGTGAACAGCTCGACCGCGGCCAGTGCGATGACCGCGGTCACGATCACCATCACGTACTTCGGGCCGGCCTTGGCCAGGATCAGGAACAGCGCGGCAAGGCCGACGCCGACGGCCACCGCCTGCTGCACGTCGCGACCAGGATCGCTCGACGGCCGGACGCGCTGGCGGGCATGGCGGGGATCCGTCGAGATCGAGCGAGTGCTGGGCACGGGCTGGGGTTCGACCGCCGCGACGGGATCGTCGAAGTCGAAGAACTCGTCGGGATCGGGCCGATTCGGATCGAGGGCACCGACGCGGGTCTCGTCGTCGGCGAGTCGCGAGAAGTCGTCGTAGTCGTCCTGCGCGTAGTGGGTGCTCTCCCCACGCCAGCGCGGCTGCGACGAGCCGAACGAGGACCAGGCGTCGAGGTCGTCTTCCTCCTCGCCCGACGCAAGCACCGCCGGCACCTCGCCGGTGGCCGGCTCGGTCCAGTGCGGCATCGCCGCCGGCGGATCGGCGGGCACGATCGGCGGCCGATCGATGTCACTCGGATCCGACGTCCCCGACAACGGGAAGCGGATCGCCGGCCGTGGGCCTTCGACGGGTGGCGCGTCGGGACGGTCGCCGTACCGGGGCGCGTCCTGCGGTAGCCGTCGCGCCACGTCCTCGCGCTCGATCGCCTTCTCGGCCTCCTCGGCACCGATGATGCGAACACCTTCGGTGCTGTCGTCGGACCCCTCCTCGTTCGGGAAGAGCTCTTCGTCCATGGACGATCCCCTTTCAGACCTCGAGCAGCTCGCGCTCTTTGTGCTCGAGCGCGGCGTCGATCTCGGCTTCGTGGGCGTGGGTGAGCTTGTCGAGCTCCTTCTCGGCGCGGGCCAACTCGTCCTCGGTGGCGTCGCCGTCCTTGACCAGCGTGTCGAATTCGTGGCGAGCGGCCCGGCGCAGGTTCCGAATCGCGACCTTGCCTTCTTCACCTTGGTGTCGCACGCGCTTGACCAGCTCCTTGCGGCGGTCCTCGGTCAGCTGCGGAAAGACCAATCGGATCAACTTGCCGTCGTTCGACGGGTTGAGCCCGAGATCGGAGTTGCGGATCGCCTTTTCGATCGCGCCCATCGAGTTCGCGTCGAACGGGTTCACGACGAGCAGCCGCGCTTCGGGCACGCTGAAGCTCGCGAGCTGCTGCAACGGAACCTGGGAGCCGTAGTACTCGACGGGCAGCTTCTCGATGAGTGACGACGAGGCGCGCCCGGTGCGCACGTTCGAGAACTCGGCCTTCGCATGGTCGACGGCGCGCTTCATCTTGTCGTCGTGCTCGCTCAGAACGAGATCGAGCAGCTCACTCATTGGTGCACCGAGTCAGGCGAGTCGAAGTGTATGAGCGACTCCCACATGCATTGGCACCAATGAGTGTTCGCCGCTGCGCGGCGAAAAAAAGCACTTTGCCCATGATTCGCTCGCACACGTGCTCGCTCATGCGAAAGATGCTCCCGATTCACCGAACAAGCGTACCGATCGCCTCACCGAGCAGGATGGACCGGACGTTGCCCTTGGTCATGAGGTCGAACACCACGATCGGCAACTCGTGCTCCATGCACAGCGTCACCGCCGTGGGGTCCATGGCGCGCAGTCCCTGGTTGATGACCTCGATGTAGGTCACATGGTCGAGTTTGGTCGCGTCGGGGTTCGTGCGGGGGTCATCGCTGTAGATGCCGTCCACACCGGAGTGCGTGCCGCGCAGGATCACGCCCGCCTCGATCTCCACGGCCCGCAACGCCGCGGTGGTGTCCGTGGTGAAGAACGGGTTGCCGGTGCCGGCGGCGAAGATGACGACACGGCCCTTCTCCAGGTGCCGGATGGCCTTGCGCCGGATGTACGGCTCCGCCACGGCCGCCATCGTGATCGCGGACTGCACCCGCGTCGGCTGACCTTGGCGTTCGAGCACGTCCTGCAGCGCGAGGCAGTTGATGACAGTGGCGAGCATGCCCATGTAGTCCGCCTGGGCGCGATCCATGCCGGCGCTGGCGCCGGTCATGCCGCGCCAGATGTTGCCGCCGCCGACCACCACGGCGAGCTCGATGCCGAGCTCGTTGCGGACCTCGACGATCTCAGAAGCCAGCTGCTCGACGACTTTGCCGTCGATGCCATAGCTCTCGTCGCCGGCAAAGGCTTCGCCCGAGAGCTTCAGCAGGACCCGGTGCCACCGGGTTCCGTCAGCTGCCAATGATCACCTGAGCGAAGCGCACGATGGTGGCGTCGCCGAGGATCTGCTTGATCGTCTGCTTCTCGTCGCGGACGAACTTCTGCTCGAGCAGCACCGACTCACGGAACCAACCATCGAGCTTGCCGTCGACGATCTTCGTCATAGCCGCTTCGGGCTTGCCTTCGTTGCGCGTGATGGCCTCGAGGGACTCGCGCTCCGCGGCGATCGCGTCTGCGGGCACTTCATCGCGCGTGACGTACTTCGGCTTCGTGAAGGCTGCGTGCACCGCGATGTCGTGGGCGAGCTCGTCGCTGCCGCCCTTCAGTTCGATGATCACTGCGTTGACGCCGCGGCCATCCTGCTTGTGCAGGTACGTGTCGAGGACGTCATCGGCGGCGGACTCGACTCGCACGACCTTGCCGACCTCGATGTTCTCCTTGAGGGTGACCTTGAGGTCATCGACCTCGTCCTTGAAGTTGTCGACCGCGCCTTCGCCGTCGCTCAACACCGCATCGACGAGCTTGCCGACGACGTCGGTGAACCCGTCGGACTTGGCGACGAAGTCGGTCTCGCACTTCAGCTCGACGATGGCGGCGACGTTGCCGTTCTTCGCCACGTCGACCGCGCCCTGGGTGTTCTCACGATCGGCTCGCGCCGCGGATTTCACGATGCCCTGCTCGCGCAACCACTTCGCAGCGGCTTCGAAGTCGCCACCGTTCTGTTCGAGGGCGCGCTTCGCGTCCATCATCCCGGCGCCGGTCGCGTCGCGCAGCGCCTTCACATCCTTTGCGCCGAACTCGGCCATTCCCTGCTACGACTCCTCGGTGGTGGTGGTGATGATGGTCTCTTCGGTCGGGCCTGCGTCCGCTGGCGCAGCTTCTGCCGGCGCGGCTTGCGCTGATGCGGCTTCCGCCGGTTCGACATCGGTGGGTGCGGCATCGCTGGGAGCAGCTTCGGCGTTCTCAGTGGCCTCGGTGCTCTCGGTGCGCTGCGCCGCGATGCGCGCTTCGCGCTCTTGCGCCTGCAGCGCGGCCTGGCGTCGGGCTTCGGCCTGTTGCTGCGCGATGCGCGCCTCGTCTTCGGCCGTGCGACTCGCGGACTGCGACGCCGCCGCACCGCCACCGCGCTTCGATGCGATGAGGCGGCCTTCCTCGACGGCGTCGGCGATGATCCGGCACATCAGCGTTCCGGCGCGGATCGCGTCGTCGTTGCCGGGGATCACGTACTGGATCAGATCGGGATCGCAGTTCGTGTCGACGACGGCGACGATCGGGATGCCGAGCTTGTTGGCTTCGGTGACCCCGATGTGCTCCTTCTTCGTGTCCAGGATGAACACGGCTTGGGGCAGCTTCGTCATCTCGCGGATGCCCTTGAGGTTCCGCTCGAGCTTCTCGAGCTCGCGCCCGATCAGCAACGCTTCCTTCTTCGGCATCGCCTCGAAGTCGCCGGCGACGCGCATGCGCTGGTACTCCTGCATCTTCTGCACGCGCTTGGCGATCGTCTCGAAGTTGGTGAGCATGCCGCCGAGCCAGCGCTCGTTGATGTAGGGCATGCCGCACTTCTCGGCG
>DASUCS010000069.1:0-21774 GCA_036275935.1 Acidimicrobiales bacterium | reverse complement strand
TGTCGCCGTACGTTCCGACGACGACATCGAAGTCCAGCTGTTCGTAGTACAGGTACGGCAGGTCGCGGCGCAGGTCCCACGGCACACCGGTCGAGCGCAGGATCGGACCGGTCGCACCGAGCGCAATCGCCTCCTGCGCAGTGATGATGCCGACACCCTGCAGTCGTTCACGCCAGATCGGCTGCCCTGTCATCAGGTCATCGAACTCGGCGAGGCGATCCGGCAGCGGCTCGAGCACGCTCAGCACGTCGTCGCGCCAACCGTCGGGAAGGTCTGCGGCAACACCACCCGGGCGGATGTAGTTGTGGTTCATCCGCAAGCCGGTGACCTTCTCGAAGAACCGCAACGTCTCCTCGCGCTCGCGCCAGCCGTAGAGCATCATGCCGATCGCGCCGATGTCCATGCCGTTGGTGGCGAGGAACAGCACGTGTGACGCGATGCGATTCATCTCGGTCATCAGCATGCGGATCCATTGCGCACGGGGCGGGATGTCCTCGTCGATGCCGAGCAACTTCTCGGTGGCCATCGAGAACGCGAGCTCGTTGAACAGCGGCGACGCGTAGTCCATGCGCGTGACGTTCGTGCAGCCTTGGAGGTAGGTGAGGTCCTCCCCCGTCTTCTCCATGCCCGTGTGCAGGTAGCCGATGATCGGCTTCGTGCGCAGCACGGTCTCGCCATCGAGCTCGAGCATGAGTCGCAACACACCATGGGTCGACGGGTGCTGCGGACCCATGTTGATGATCATCGTGTCCGAGTCGCCCGGGTCGTTCGAGCCGAGCTCCGCGGCATCGGCTTCCGACAAACGAAGCACCGAGCCGAGCTCGCGCATGAGCTCGTTGGCCTTCATCCCCTTGCGCGGCTGCAGCTCCTGCGCGCCTTCGTCGGTCTCGACCTCGGGCGGCGCGGTCATCGTGCGTTCTCGATTCCCTTGAACTGCACGGGGATCCGCCCGATGGCGTAGTCCTTGCGCAGCGGATGACCGATCCAGTCCTCCGGCATGAGGATGCGCGTGAGGTCGGGATGGCCGTCGAAACGGATCCCGAACATGTCGAACACCTCGCGCTCCAGTGCTTCCGTGCCGGGATGCACCTCGAACAGCGTCGGCACGACCGGATCGCTCTCCGGCACCTGCACGCGCAGGCGCAGCCGGGTGCGGTCCCGCATCGAGAGCAGATTGACGACGAGCTCGAATCGTTCGGGATCGACGCCGTCGGGAAGGTTGCGCGGCGACTCGTACGCCACGTAGTCCACCGCAGTCACGTCGATGCACATGTTGAAACCGTGCTCGTCGCGCAGCTCCATGACGATCTCCGCCAATCGCTCGCGCGGCACGTGCAGCGCGGTCTGCCCGCACGATTCCGATGTCGGCAGCTCGAGCCCCGCCAAGTCGCTCATCGAGGACTGATCTCCAGCGTCTGGCCGTCGCGCTGCTCGACGTGCACTCCCGCACCCGCGCCCGTCGCCTCGCGGCGGCGCGTGATCTCCCCGCGCTGGATGAGGCCGTACAGCGTGAGGATCGCGTGCATCAGCGTCTCGGGTCCCGGGGGGCATCCCGGCGCGTACACATCGACCGGGACAACTTGATCGACGCCCTGCACGATCGCGTAGTTGTTGAACATGCCGCCGCTCGATGCGCACACGCCCATCGAGATGACCCACTTGGGTTCCATCATCTGGTCGTAGATCTGGCGCAGGACCGGTGCCATCTTCTGCGAGACGCGACCGGCGACGATCATGAGATCGGCTTGGCGCGGGGAGGCGCGGAACACCTCCATTCCGTACCGCGCGAGGTCGTAGTGCGGCCCACCGGTGGCCATCATCTCGATGGCGCAGCACGCGAGGCCGAACGTGGCCGGGAACATCGACTTCTGCCTCGCCCACTTCACGACGCTCTCGAGCGTCCCGGTGAGGAAGTTGTTGTCGAGTCCTTCGAGCCCCTGATCGAAGTTCAGTGGCATCTCGCTACGCCGCTTCCGTGTCGCGGCCCTCGAGCCCGACGCGCTTCACGGTGGTGTGCGCGGTGCGTTCGGCCGAGACCATCTCCGGGCGCCCGACGTGTCGCAGTCGCTGCACCGGACCCCAGTCGAGGGCACCGTTCGAGATCAAGTAGAGGAACGACACGAAGACCGCTCCCGCGAACAGCACCATCTCCCAGAACCCGAACGTACCCAACCCGCGGTACACGACGGCCCACGGGTACAGGAAGATGATCTCGATGTCGAAGATGATGAAGATCATCGCGACGAGGTAGAAGCGCACGGGGAAGCGCTCGGGCGGGTCCTTTCGAGGCACGATGCCGCACTCGTAGGGCGCCGACTTCGCCGGCGTCGGACGACGAGGCGCGAGCAGTCGCGACACGAGCGCACTGATGACGCCGAAGATGACGGCCAGAACGAGCAACGTCACGATCGGCAAGTACTGGTCCATGCGGTTCTCCTACGAGGAGATGCTCATGCTTGACGCGGCAGCACCAACCACGACGGTCGGCGTAGCCGCAGGGGGTGCGGGGGGCACCCACGCAGATCCGGCGTAGGGCGGCTTTGCCGACCCGTAGCCGGTGAGTCGGCCAAAGGCCGACGCCATCAAGCTCGACCGAACGGAGTGAGCGGAGCGAACGAGTGAGGTCGAAGACATCACGAAGCGGCGGCGCGGTTGCGAGCGATCTTCTTGTCGCGCCGGTGCAGGGTGTTGCAGGTGATGGCGAACAGGATCCCGGCGACCAGGAAGAGCACGAAGCCGGGGAACCGGATGTCGCCGAGGCTGCGGATCATCACCACGCTGTACACCGGCGCGTTCGTATCGAGCTGCGGGGTCGGCGGAGCCTGGCCCGGAACGCTCTGCACCGGCTTCACTGCTTGCACCTGCACCACGAGGTAGTGCTCGGAGTTGGTGTGGAACAGCGTGGTGAAGAAGTTGAAGACGTGGTGCACGCACCCGAACTGCCACGGATAGTCACACGTGGCGTGCGCGGGCACCGGGAAGTCGTTCTCCTTGCCCCCGATGTCGTAGGCCTCGAGCACCTTGTAGCCCTGCGAGTCCTGGAAGACCTTCTTGCCGTCAGGGCCGAGCTCGGCGTCGGCCACCGACTGGGCGTCGCCGCGTTCCGGGTTCGAGGGCACGAGCATGTGCCAGCCGTTGAGGTCGTTCTTCGTGAGGTGGAACTCCTGCGCAACCGCAGGGTCGGCCTCGACGAGCTCACTGATCGTCGTCACCTTGTCCGGCTTCTTGTCGGGGTTGACCTTGGGCTCGAGCTCGGGATGCGCGGCGAGGATGGCCTGCACCGTGGCCTTCTCGTCCTGAGTCTTCAGCAGCTTCGCCTGCGGAACGGCGGAGTCCTCGAGGTTGCCGACGTTCACGTCGACCACGCGCCAATGCGAAGGCGTGCCCTTCATCCCACCGAGGGATGCCGGCGATCCGGTGTAGATCCACCAGATCATGCCCATGATCGTCATCCACCCGAGCAGGCCGGCCAGCCCGATGAGCACACCGGTGCGCGGGCCGGTGTTGGTCGACAGCAGGAGCAAGACCGAGCCGACGAGGATCCCGACGCCAACGCTCAACGACAGGATGTTGCGAATCTCGGGATTCCACGACACGAGCCCGAACACCGCGGCGTATGCGGTCGCAGCGAAGCTCACGGCAGCGACCTCTCGTACGCAACGAGCTGCGTGATCAGGTCAGAGGGCATCATGCCGGGGCCGGCGGGCCGGTCCTTTCCGTGGTTGATCCAGAAGAGGAAACCGGGCGAGCCGGGGAACGTCTCGACGGCCGGCTCAGCTGGGCGCTGTCCGAAGCCGGGCATCTTGCCGCTGCCCTGTCCGTGGACGCCGTACTTCTTGCCGTTCTCGGATCCGTTGGTGACGAAGTCGATCTGGTCCTGATACGGGTTCGGGCACGCGGGCGGGGGACCTGACGACGAACCGCTCGCCGAAGACGAACTCGCGGAACTGGAACTCGAACTGGATCCCGACGACGCGCTCGAGCTCGACGATCCGGTGTCGGGCTCGACCGGCGTGCACGGCTCCGCAGAGGTCGTGGCCGGGAACTGACGTTCCACCGATCCACCACACAAGCTGGGACCGAGCGCGCCACAGCCAGAGACGGCCTTCACTTGGTCATAGCTGGTTGCGTACGACCAACCCTGGGTGTGACATCGCCCGCACGAGTACGCGCCACCGGCGAAGTTGTCGGCGTCGAGGCCCATGTTGAACAACGCCTCGCCTTCGGACGCCCACTTCGGGGTGCCGTCGGGATTCTTCTCGGCCATCACCTTCTTGAGTTGGTCACGCAGCTGCTGCTGCGCTTCCTCCGGCGTGATCTGGATGGACTCGAGGTAGTCGACGAGGTTCTGGATCTGTTGATCGTTGAGCGGGCCGCCACCGTTGAGACCCCAGGCCGGCATCGGTGAGAACGGTCGACCGTACGTGAGGATGTAGGTGACTTCTTCGCGACTGAAGCGCAGCAGCACCGTGTTCAGCGCGGGAGCCCGCCATTGCACCGGCGTGATCGATCCGTCCGCGTTGGTCAGGTTGTAGCTGACGATGCCACCGGTGGCCTTCATGCCGCCGTGGCAACCGGAGCAGTTCAGCGCGGCGAGGTTGTCACCGGTCGGCGCGAACATCGCCGCGCCTTCCTTGATGAACTTCGCGTTGAAGTCGTCTTCCGCGTGCGCCTGACGACCTGGCTCCAAGATCCAGTACAGCGGCAAGCCGATCGCGATGACGAACAGCACGAGCAGCCCGACGGTGAGCGCTCGGTCGAGCTTCTTGCCTTCGAGCTCCTCATCGCTGAGGTACGGCTTGCGGTTCGCCGCCAGCTCGATCTCGGAGCCGAGCTCGGCCTTGCCGCTCTTGAGGATGTTGATCAGCGTGTAGACGACGACGCCGATGAGGATGACGATGAAGATCGTCCATCCGATGGTCTCGTTCGTCAGGGCCGCAAGGGTCACTGTCACTCAGATAGGTCCTTGGCTTCCGATCAGTGCTTGCCGCCACCGCTGACGCAGTGCGGACCTTCGGCTTCCTGTCCGGTCGTGTTCGTGCCGATGGGCGGGCCGAGGATGATGCCGGACTGGCTCGTGTTCACGGTGACGACATCACCGGCGAACTCCGGGGTGAAGCGGTCGAGCCCGCGCGGCGCCGGACCGCCCTTCTTCTCGCCGACCCGGCTGTACTGCGAACCGTGGCACGGGCACTCGAACCACTGCGACGTGGTGCAGCTCGGGACGCGGCAGCCGAGGTGCACACACTTCTGGTACAGGAAGACGAAGCCCTTCTCCATCCCGGCGATGACCGGGGCGGTGTAGGCCGACACCTTCTTCGCCTTCTCGAGCGCACTCGACGGGTACTCGGTGACCCACATGCGCGCTTCGGGGAAGTAGCCGAAGCCCTTGCCCTGGGTGATCGTCGCCTTGATGTCGGCGATCGTGCCGACGCGAACCTTGCCGCCGAAGCCGCCCGCACTGCTCGGCCACAAGAAGCCGATCAGCGAGAGGCCGAAGGTCGCGAGGCTGAAGCTCATCAACGTGACGATGCCGCGGTTGAGGAACTGACGGCGTGACACACCGAGCGTCTCGGGATCCGGTGGCACCCAAGGTGCAACCTCGCCGGCACTCGCCTTCACGACCTCGGTCGACGGCTCACGGCGTTCGAGCGCGGCCGACTTCTCGACGGAACGACCGTCGGCCGGCTTCTCGACGTCGAGCGCGGCCGCGCTCTTGTCCCGCTTGCGCGTCTCGCGGCTGAGGTCACCGATGGCCTCGCCGGTGTCGCGCCGACGAGCCGCGCCGGCGATGAGCACGACGGCGAGCACCGCCAGCACGGCGACGCCGATGCCGATGATTGCGCCACTACTCATGTGCGTACGTCCAGGACGTGAGTACGGAAGAAGTCATCAGAGATCGAAATAGAGCCCTTCTCGCCACGGGAAGGTGAAGTTGAAGCCGGGGCCTCGGAAGAACACACCGATGATCACGAGCACGGCCCAGAACATGAGGAACAACGTCATCAGTGCGATGGCGAACTTGCGGTCCTCGGGCTTGTTGCTCGGATTGCGGTCGGTATAGGGCGCCAGGATCAAGCCGAACAAGCCGAGGCCGGGGATGGTCACGCCCGCGACCATCGGGTGGAACATCGTGAGCAGTTCCTGCAGCCCGAGGAAGTACCACGGAGCCTTCGACGGGTTGGGCGTGCGGTTGACGTTGGCGAGCGGTTGCAGCGGCGCGTTGACGAACGTCGAGAACACGAGCAGGAACGCGGTCATCACCAGTGCGGCGACGAACTCGACGACGAGCAGGTGCGGCCACACGTGGACCTTGTCGACGGGCTCGGCGCGAACGTCTTGGATCGAGCCGGACTTGACGACGGTCAGCAGTCGCTGCGTGTGCCCACCGGGACCGGCCGCAACGGGCGGCGCGGCTGTCGCGACGGCACCGGCGGCCGCAGTCACCGCCGGCGCGGTCGACGGTGCGTCGGTGGTCTCGCCACCTTCACCCGACGCACGCGCCTTGGCGGCCTTGCTGCGCTCGAGCAGGTGCGCGGGGATGCGCGATTGCGACTCCGACGGCGCGGAAGCTTCGCCGCCACCGCCCTCGGCGGCCGCAGGTGTCTCGGCGGGCGCAACGTCGCCGCCGGACTTCTCCTGCGCCTTCTTGCGAGCCTCTTCTGCCCGCTTCCGCAGATGTTCGGGGATCTCAGTCATCAGAGCGGTCCACTGATTCCACCGTCCTTACGCACCCGCCAGAAGTGGATGGCCATGAAGATGACGATGACGAACGGGAGCATGAGCACGTGCAGCACGTACCAGCGCAACAACGTCGGTCCGCCGATCTCGGCGCCACCTAACAAGACGAATCTGACCTGGGTACCGAACACCGGTGTGTACCCCATCATGTTGGTACCGACGGTGACCGCCCACAACGACAGTTGGTCCCACGGCAACAGGTAGCCAGTGAACGAGAGCAGCAGCGTGAGCATCAACAAGATCACGCCGATGACCCAGTTGAACTCGCGTGGCGGCTTGTACGCGCCGTGGTAGAAGACGCGAGCCATGTGCAAGAACACCGAGATCACCATCAGGTGAGCCGCCCATCGGTGCATGTTGCGTACGAGCAAGCCGAACGCCACTGACGTGTGCAACGTGGAGATGTCGTTCCACGCGAGCGCAGTGGTCGGCCGGTAGAAGAACATCAAGAAGATGCCCGTCACCGTCAGCACGATGAACAGGAAGAAGGACAGGCCACCGAGGCACAGCGTGTAGCTGACCTTCACCGCGTGCCGCTTCACCTTGACCGGGTGCAGGTGGTACAGCACCGAGTTCATGATCACGTAGGACCGGTTACGGGGGCTGTCCGTGTAGCCCTTGCGGAAGATGGAACCGGGCCGGAAGATCGAGCTCCACGCCTGCGACCCCTGCACGGTGTCGGTCAGCTTGGAGACCCGCTCTTGCATCGAGGGTCGGTTCGGCATCGTCTTGGCCAAGGTGCGCTACTCCTAACCCAGTCTCATCCCGTAGCCGTAGCCATGGGTGTTGGTGCGCATGTGGGGATCCCCGGTCGCCGGCGCGTCGACGAGCTTGCCGAGGATGATCACGCCGGTGGGACACCGATCGACACACAGCGCGCAACGAGTGCACACGTCGTCGTCGATGAGGAAGACGTACTGGTCCGACGGGTCGTCACCGGGGCGATCAGCGTCGATCGCTTCGCTGATGGCCTCGTTCTGCACCATGTGGATGCACTTCCAGGGGCAGATGTCGACGCAGCCTTCGCAGGTGATGCACTCCGACTGGTCGATGTGGATGAACTGCTTCGGCTTGACCGCCCGCGTGAGGTAGTCGTTGTCGACCTCTTGGAGGACGTAGTCCGTCCGGAATTCCGGCATCGGCGGATTGGCATCGGTGCGGGCCATGCTCGGGTCCTACCCACCCTGCTTCACGAGAGGACGGCCGTAGCTGCTCGGCGCGAGCTCGCGCTGCGCCTTCTTCTCGGCTCGCTTGGCGCGGTCTTGCCAGATGGCCCACAGCGCGACGTGGCATGTCAGGTAGAAGCCGTAGATGGCCACCACGATGAGGTCGCGCAGCTTCTCGGCGTCCATCGTGAACGGCGGCATGCCTGCGCCGAAGATCTCCCACTGACCGACCGTGAAGATCTTCTTCGATGGCGTGTAGCGCAGCTCGTTGTTGGCCCACAGCAACCACTGGTGCGGCACGACGCCGTAGGCCAGGAACATGAGGAAGAAGACGAACGTGGCGGCGGCGAGGGCCTCACCCCACGACAGCGGCGCGCCGACGGGACGGTGCTGGCCGTACAGAAGGATGCCCGCCATCAAGAGGATCGTTGCGAGAAAGGAAACTGCAAACGCAACCACCTGGCGGATGCCACCTCCCTCGCTCTTGGGCCGTCGGCGCGGCGCCGGCGGCGTACAACTCGGCTCGTGAAATCTCTCACATTCTCCCGCGTACAGGCCAGTCGGGAGAAGGCGTGCGTCGTTGTCTAGCACGGTGAATTCGCGGCGCACGAACCGTCCGATCACCCGCGCGAGGCCTTGCCCCGTCTTGGTTCGCGGGGATCGCGGGTGGCTAAGGTGCCCACGCGAATGACTGAGGTCCCCGAGCACCTGCTAGCGCGATCGCGCGCCCGCCGAGAGGCCGCCGGCCTGGCCACGCCCTCCGAGGGTGGCGCCACCCCCGCGCCCAGCGCAGCCAGCGAGAGCACGGCCGTCGCGCCCGCCGCCGCGGCCACTCCGGCCCCGGCCACCGCTCCGCCGCCGCCTCCCCCGCCGAAGCCCGATCCGCCGTACGTCCAGGCGTACAAGAGCCGCAAGAAGATCCCGTTCTGGGCGATGCCGGCGCTGCTGGTGCTGCCGCTGTGGGCCTTCATCTACGCCAACACCCTGGAGACTCCACCGAAGGCGACCGCCGGCCCGCTGGCGGAGGGCGCCAAGATCTTCCAGACATGCGCCTCGTGCCATGGGGCGAGCGGCGAGGGTGGCGTCGGACCGTCCCTTCAGAACGGCGAGCTGTCGAAGTCCTGGCCCAACTACAAGGACCAGATCCGCTGGGTGTCGCTCGGATCAGCCGGTTGGCCCGGCGACACCTACGGCGCGCAGAACAAGCCGAAGAAGGGCGGCATGCCGGCGTGGGCAGGCCAGCTCACCCCGCTGCAGATCGCCGAGGTCGTGCGCTACGAGCGTGAAGTCCTCAGTGGCGTCGCACCCGAGCCGGAGCTCGTCGCGATCACCGAAGGCCAAGCGCCCCCGCTCGACAAGGACGGCAACCCCGTCAAGTGAGTGCCGTCCCCGACGTACTCGTCGTCGGTGGAGGTCCGGCCGGAGCGGCTACTGGATACTGGCTCGCACGCGCGGGACACGACGTGGTCGTGCTCGAGCGCAAGACGTATCCGCGCGAGAAGACCTGCGGTGACGGGCTCACACCGCGCGCCGTGCACCAACTCCAGGAGATGGGGCTCGCCGAAGAGCTGACGCGTTTCCATCGCTACGACGGGCTGCGCGCCTGCGCGCACGGCATCACGCTCGAGCTGAAGTGGCCCGATCATCCCGTGTTCCCGAGTTACGGCTACGTGGTCCGTCGCCGCGATCTCGATCGATTCGTCGCCGAGAATGCCGTCGCCGCGGGGGCAACGATGCGACAAGGGTGCGAAGCCGTCGCACCGTTGCTCGACGGTGGGCTCGTGCGCGGCGCGGTCGTGAAGGACAAGGAGACCGGCGCGACCGAAGAAGTGCGCGCGCGATATGTCGTCGTCGCCGATGGCGCGAACTCGCGTTTCGGTCGGGCACTCGGCACCTCGCGCAACCGCTCGTTCCCCCAGGGGATGGCGATCCGGGGTTACTACGAGAGTCCGCTGCACGCAGAGCCGTGGATCGAGTCCGCGCTCGACGTGCGCGACCGCAACGGCAACTCGTTGCCCGGCTACGGATGGATCTTCCCGGTCGGGGACGGCACGATCAACGTCGGCATCGGTCTGCTGTCGACGTTCCGTGACTGGAAGAACGTCAACACCTCGCACCTCATGAACGAGTTCGCCGCGACGGCGCCCGCGTACTGGGGCATCACGCCGGAAGGTTCGACGGGTGCACCGACCGGCGGGCGATTGCCGATGGGTGGATCGGTCACGCCGAACGTTGGCCCGAGCTGGTTGCTCGTCGGGGACGCGGCCGGGACGATCAACCCGTTCAACGGTGAAGGCATCGACTACGCGTACGAGACCGGACGCATGGCTGCCGACCTGCTGCACGAAGCGTTGACGACCGGCAACGGTCTGGCGCTGCAGGAGTACCCGCGGCTGCTCGATGCGGAGTACGGCTTGTACTTCAAGGTCGCTCGCTTGTTCGCACACGTCATCGGGAACCCGGCGCTGCTGTCGCAGCTCACGCGGGTCGGCATGCAGTCACGCACGCTCATGGAGTGGGTGCTGCGCATCATGGCGAACCTGCTGCGCGAGGACGAGATCGGTCCGGCCGAAGCCGCCTACAAGGCGGTGGCGGCGATCGTCAGAGTTGTTCCTGAACCGGGAGCTGCGTAGCGGATTCGTCCTCGCCGTCGAGCACCGGCTCGACCGCGGCTGCGTCTCGGGCAACGGCGCGGCGCACGCGGGTGAGGATCCACACGCCGGTCGGGATGAGCAGCACGCACATCCACTGCGCGCCGGTGAGGCCGACGACGGTCTTGTCGTTGACCCGCAAGAAGTCCGAGAGGCCCCGCGCCACGCCGTAGTACACGCAGAACAGCCCAATGATCGTGGCTGGCGCGGGGCGGCGGCGGATCAGCAGCGTCATGATGCCGAAGAGCGCGAGTAGGAACAGCAACTCGTAGATCGCGGTGTTGTGGAAGTGGTCACCGATGGCTGCCGGTTCGCGCGTGGTGCCGCCGCGGAAGTCGACGGCGAGCAACCAGTTCGAGTGACTCCCGAAGTGCTCGCCGACCGAGATGCAGCCGACGCGTCCGAGCGCGAGACCGATCGTGAGCCCGTAGGCGAAGCCATCGAGGTTGTTCCACCGCACGGTGCGCGTCCATCGCCGGAATGTCGGGAAGCCGACGAGCACGGCAGCGATGAAACCGCCCGAGAACTGCAGCCCGCCGTTCCACACCGCGATCAAGTCGATCGGTGACTCGATCTGATCCCAGTGCGTGATGTCCCACGTGATGCGGGCGCCGATCACCCCCGCGACGACCAACCATGTTGCGAGGCGGTACGTGTCGTCACGCGAGATCTGGGTGTGCTGCTCGACGTAGCGAGCCGCGAACCACGCCCCGATCAGCACGCCGAGGCCGACCATCAACCCGAAGGTGCGCAGCTCGATGGGACCGATCGTGATCTTCGGGAACGTCTCGTAGGGAATGAGGGCGAACATGTCGGTCCGCGACTCTACGGGCTACGAAGTCGGGTGTTCCCCCGGGGCCAGGGGTTCGCGCCAACCACCCTCTTCCGCGGCGAGGCGATCAGCGTCGGACGGTCCCCACGTGCCGCGGTAGTACAGGTTGACCGGGGCCGGCTTGGTGATCAGCGGGTCCACGATGCGCCACTGCTCTTCGAGCGCGTCGGCTCGACCGAAGCGACGGGGATCGCCCTCCATCGCGTCCTCGAGCAGGCGCTGGTAGGCCTCGGCCCGACGGCCGAAGACCTTGTCGTACTGCACCTCGAGGTTGACCGGCCGCGTCGAGAGCTCGTCGCCCGGCGCCTTCGCTTGCAGGTGCAGCATGATCCCGTCGTCGGAGCCGAGCCGGAATCGCAGGTAGTTGGGCTCGGGGTTCCGGTTGCCCGCGTTCGAGAACAGCAGTCGGGGCGGAGCCTTGAACTCGACGATCGCCTCCGTTGCGGTCACCGGCAGCGACTTGCCGGCGCGGATCAACCAGGGCACACCGGCCCACCGCCACGATTCGATCTCGAAGCGCGTGGCCACGAACGTCTCGGTGTCACTCGACGGGTCGACCCCGTCCTCGTCGCAGTAGCCCCGGTACTGACCGCGACTGGTCCGCGTCGGGCTGAAGGAATCGATCTGACGGAAGAGCTTGACCTTCTCGTCGTGCAACGCCGTGGACGACGCCGCCGCCGGAGGCTCCATCGCCAGCAACGCGACGATCTCGAGGAGATGGTTCTGCACGACGTCGCGTGTCGCGCCGACGGAGTCGTAGAACTTGCCTCGCCCCTGCACGTCGAAGGCCTCCGCCATGGTGATCTGGATCGACGAGATGAAGTTGCGATTCCAGATCGGCTCGAGCATCGAGTTGGCGAACCGGAAGATCAGCAGGTTCTCGACCGGCTCCTTGCCGAGGAAGTGGTCGATGCGGAACACCGACGGCTCGGGGAACGCCTCGTGCAGCACCTCGTTGAGTGCGATCGCGCTCTGCAGGTCACGGCCGAACGGCTTCTCGACGACCACGCGTGCGCCCTTGTTGAGCCCGACGCGCATGAGCCCTTGCACGACGTCGCCGAACAGCGAGGGCGGGATGGCGAGGTAGAAGAGCGGATGCTCGCGGCCTTGCAACGCGAGCGCGAGGTTCTCGAACGTGGTGGGGTCGGTGTAGTCGCCGCTGACGTAGTTCAGACGGTTGACGAGCGAGGTGAACACTGCCTCGTCGATGTGCTGCTCGCCGAGCGAGCCGATGATCGATTCGCGCGCACGTTTGCGCAAGTCGTCGATCGACCATGGCGACGACGCGACGCCGACGACGGGGATGTCATCGGGCAGCGTGCGCTCGTCGACCATGTGGTACACGGCCGGGAAGAGCTTCTTCTTGGCGAGATCACCGGTGATGCCGAAGAGCACGAGGGCATCGCAATGCGGGTTGCCGTCCAGCGCCATGCCATCCATCACGACTGGTCTACCCCACCCGCGACTCGCTCCGCGACGGCAAGCACCTCGTCGACGATCCCGTCGTCGTGGGCCAAACCGGGGAACATGATCTCGTACGCACCGGGCGCGATCGCGACGCCTCCGTCGAGCAGTGCGTGGAACACCCGGGCGTACTCCTCCTCGTCCGTTCGACGCGCCGACGCGTAATCAGTCGCGGGCTGACCGCCGAAGTACAGGCCGACCAGGGTCGACTCGACCGGGACGCACGCGTCGAGGTTCGCACCGGCGAAGGCCTTCGCGAGCCCGTCTCCCAGTCGCTGAGCGGTGTCACGCAAGCGCTGGTAGGCCGCGTCGTCGAGCAGGTCGAGCGCGGCGAGGCCTGCGGCCGTGGCGAGGGGGTTCCCGGACAGCGTGCCGGCTTGGTACACCGGGCCGAGCGGCGCGACGCAGCCCATGACGTCGGCCCGCCCGCCGTACGCACCGACGGGAAGCCCGCCGCCGATCACCTTGCCGAAGGTGCTCAGGTCGGGACGAAGACCGAACAGCTCCTGCGCGCCGCCGCGTGCAACCCGGAAGCCGGTGATCACCTCGTCGAACACCAGCAGCGCGCCGACGCGATCGCACTCGGCCCGAAGGCCCTCGAGGAAGCCGGGAGCCGGCGCGACCAAGCCCATGTTGGCGGCGATGGGCTCGACGATGACGCAGGCAACGGCCTCCGTCAGCTGCGGCACGACGTTGTACGGCACGACGAGCGTGTCGCGGACCGCGCCGTCGGTGACTCCGGCGGAGCCGGGAAGTCCGAGCGCCGCGACGCCGCTTCCCGATTCGGCGAGCAGCAGGTCACCGTGACCGTGGTAGTTGCCCGCGAACTTCACGACGACGGATCGCCCGGTGAACCCGCGTGCGACGCGGATTGCGGACATCGTCGCTTCGGTTCCGCTCGAGACCAGACGCACCAGCTCGCACGCGGGTACGCGCTCGACGATGGCTTCGGCCAGCAGCACCTCTCGTTCGGTCGGCGCGCCGTAGCTCGTGCCGCCTCCGGCCGCCTCCTGCACCGCGGCGACGATCGCAGGATGCGCGTGGCCGGCGATGATGGCGCCGTACGACTGCACGAGATCGACGTAGCGACGCCCTTCGACATCCCAGACGTACGGCCCCTCGGCTCGGTCGACGAAGTACGGCGTACCACCGACGGAGCGGAACGATCGCACCGGCGAGTTCACGCCACCGGGGATCACCCGCTGTGCACGTGCGAAGAGCTCCTCGTTGGTCACGCGCGCGTGATCGTCTCGGCCAGCGAGCGAGCGAAGTACGTGAGGATCAGATCCGCGCCCGCGCGCTTGATCGCGGTCGTGTGCTCGAGCGCGACGGCCGGGCCGTCGATCCAGCCCTTCTCCGCCGCGGCCATGACCATGGCGTACTCACCCGACACGTGATACGCCGCGAGCGGGACATCGAGCTCCGCACGAGCGCGCGCGATGACGTCGAGGTACGCGAGCGCGGGCTTGACCATCACCATGTCCGCGCCTTCGTTGATGTCGAAGCGGATCTCCTCGAGCGCCTCACGCGCGTTGCGCAGATCTTGCTGGTAACCCTTGCGGTCGCCGCCGCCCGCGATCGTCACGTCGACAGCGTCACGGAACGGGCCGTACAGCGCGGACGCGTACTTCGCGGCGTAGGCGAGGATCGCCACGTCGTCGAAGCCGTCCTCGTCGAGCGCCTCGCGGATGGCGAGTACCTGTCCGTCCATCATCCCGCTCGGCGCCACGATGTCCGCGCCGGCCTCGCCTTGCGCGACCGCGACCCGTCCGTACAGCTCGATGGTCGCGTCGTTGTCGACGTCGCCGCTCGACGTCAGCACGCCGCAGTGGCCATGATCGGTGTACTCGTCGAGACAAAGGTCCGCGAGAAGCACCAGATCATCACCGACGTCCGCTCGCAGATCACGTAGCGCGACTTGCACGATGCCGTTCGGGTCCCATGCGCCGGAACCCTCGGCGTCCTTCTCGGCGGGCACGCCGAAGAGGATCACACCGGGGATCCCCAGGTTCGCGAGCTCGGCCACTTCCTTGCGCAGCGATTCGCGCGTGTGCTGCAGCACACCAGGCAGCGACGGGATCGGCTGCGGGTCGGTGATGCCTTCGCGCACGAACAGTGGGGCCAGGAGATCGTCGACGTCCAGTCGCGTCTCCGCCACCATGCGCCGCAACGCCGGCGTTCGGCGCAACCGGCGCAGCCGCCGCTGCGGGAAGTTCATGCGCCCAATGCTAAGGCGTCGAGGTCGACTTCCAGAAGGCGCGTTCTCGATTCAGGACGACAGGGTGGGGAGCTTCGCCGGATCGATGCCGAAGTACGCCCGCATCAACATGTCGATCGTCCCGTCGTCGCGCATGTCGCGGATGGTGTCGTTGATGATCGGTGTGTTCGGAGTTCCGAGGCTGAGCGCCATGCTGTACTGCTCGCCTGTCTTGTACTGCCCGATCACCGCGAAGCCTGGATCCGCGTTCGCGATCGCGAGTGCGGCGGGCGTGTCCATGAGCACCGCGTCCACGTGGCCCTGCGCCAGTTGCTGCACCGCGTCGTCCTCGTTCACCACGACCATCGGCTCGATCGTGGGTTTGATGCTCGACTGCAGCAGATCCAACCCACTCGCGTTGCGCAGCGCGATCGCCCAACGCAGCGCGGCCGCCGACGCGGGCGTCGTGATCGTGGTCGCTTTGCGCACGAGCACGCCCTGATCGGCAGTGAGGTACGGCTCACTGAGGTCGAGCGTGCGGGCGCGGGCATCGGTGATCGTGATGCCGCTGATCATGAGGTCACACCCGCAGTCCTCGCCGCCCATCATCAGCACGAGGGATGTCGGCTTCACCTCAACTGTTGGTACGCCCAGCCGTCGCGCGAGCTCCGTGGCGACGTCGTACTCGAAGCCGCCGCTGACGAGCCCCGGTGTCGGGCCGATGAACCACGGCGGGATCACGCGCTCCGTGCCCACGATGAGCACGCCCGCCTTTCGGGTGCGCAGCCCACTCGGCGCGACGCCGGGCGTCTCGACCGTCGTCGTAGGTCCGTCCAACGCCGTCGTCGACGGACGCGTCGTCGACGGGACGCCCTGACCCGTCGCGGCCGGTGTGGCCGCCGAGCATGCTCCCCACAGCAGACAGAGCGCGAGGAGGATCGCTGCGCTGCGCTGCATCAGCTGCGCTTCGTGAGGTTCGAGACGTGTGCAACGAGCGCGTCGACCAAGCCATCGATCGAGTGGACCGCGGCCTCGACGTCGACGCGCAACCCTTGAGCGCGAGCCGCTTCGGCCGTGATCGGACCGATGCACGCAACCAAGGGAGGGACCGCGTCGATTCCGGCGATGTCGAGGTAGCGGTCGACCGTCGACGACGACGTGAAGGTGATGATGTCGGCCGCACGCGCGGCCTCGATCACGTCTGAGCTGGGATCGGCGGTGCGCGTCCTGTAGGCCTCGACGACGTCGACGATCCAGCCGCGCTCTCGCAAACCTTCGGGCAGGACGTCACGGGCCACCGCCGCGCGCGCGAGCAACACTCGTCGGCGCGCCGAGGTCTCTGCTGCGGGGAAGGCGTCGAGCAACGACTCAGCGACGAACCTGGGGGGCACGAGATCCGCGCGCACGTTCGCGTGTGCGAGCACCTCGGCCGTGCCCGGACCAATCGCGGCAACGCACACTCCTCCGAGATCGCGCGCGTCGTGCAGACATGCAAGGAACCGTTCGGCACCATTGGCCGAAGTGAGCACCACCCAGTCGTACGAGCGAACGTCGGACGCGGCAGACCGCAAGGCCGTTCCGCCATCCGTCGGCTCATCGATCACGATCGACGGCACCTCGATCACCGCCGCCCCGAGCTCTGACAGGCGCGCCTTCAACTGAGTGGACTGCGCTCGAGCTCGCGTGACCACCACGGACTTGCCGAACAGCGGCCGCCGCTCGAACCAGGCGAGGTCCTGGGCGGCCACCTCGCCGATCACGATCGTGGCGGGTGCCCGCAGCGGTTGATCGGCGATGGTTGCCAATGTGGCCCGCACGGTCGTCTGTTGCGGGCGCGTGCCCCACGTGATGGACGCAACCGGGGTGTCGGGACGACGGCCTCCGGCGATGAGGCGTTCCGCGATCTGCGCGATCCGCGCCACGCCCATCAGCACCACGATCGTGCCGCCGACCCGTGCGACCGCCTCCCAGTCGACGCTCCCGTCGACGCCGGCGCTGGGATCTTCGTGCCCGGTCACGAGCGTGACCGACGTCGACGAATGCCGCAGGGTCACAGGGATGCCGGCATAGGCCGGGACGGCGATGGCGGAGGTCACGCCGGGCACGACCTCGAACGGCACGCCGGCGTGCAGCAGCGCAGCGGCTTCTTCTCCGCCACGGGCGAAGACGAAGGGGTCGCCCCCCTTCAGGCGGACCACGCGATCACCGGCGCGGCCTCGTTCGACGAGCAGATCGTTGATCGCGTCCTGGGACATCTCGGCTCGACCCGGCGCCTTGCCGACGGAGATGCGCTCCGCGGCGGGAGGGGCGAGGTCGAGCAGACCGGCCGCAGACAACCGGTCATAGACGACGACGTCAGCGGTGGCCAGCACCTCGGTGGCGCGCACCGTCAGCAACCCCGGGTCGCCGGGACCTGCTCCCACCAAGAACACCGTCATACGTGCAGCGAAGGTTAGGGGTGCTCAGCCGGCGAGGATCTCGCGTCCCCCGGCGTGATCGAGCAGGTGTCGTGCCACCGATCGTCCCAGTTCGTCCGGACTCGTGCCGTTCGCTCGGTGTCGCAACACGATGCGACCGTCGAGCGACGCGAGCAGCCCGTCGAGACGAAGGTCGTCACCATCGACCACGGCGTGGGCTCCGGCCGGAAGATCGCAGTCGCCGCCGAGCTCCGCGAGGAACGCTCGTTCTGCATCGACCGCACACCGGCTGGCGGAATGCTCGATGGCGGCGAGCCGTGTCCGCGTCTCGCGGTCGTCGTCGCGACATTCGACCGCCAGCGCGCCTTGACCGACCTGCGGCACCATCGCGCTCGTCGGCAGGATCTCGGCGATCCGCGCGCTCAGGTCCAGACGCTCGAGCGCGACGGCCGCCGCCACGATGGCGTCGAACTGCGCCGCCTTCTCCAGCCGGGTCGGGATGTTGCCGCGCAGGCCTGCGAACGTCAGGTCGGGACGAAGGTCGGCGAGCTGCGCTCGGCGACGCGCGGATCCGGTCGCAACGACCGCGCCCGGTCGAAGATCAGCCAACCGAGAGCCCACCAAGGCGTCCCGCGGGTCGCCTCGCTCGGGCACGGCGGCCAGGACCAACCCCTCGAACGTCTGCGACGGAAGGTCTTTCGCCGAGTGCACCGCGAGGTCGGCGCGACCGTCCAGGACCGCCGCTTGGACCTCTTTCACGAACACACCCTTGCCGCCGAGCGATGCGATCGACGCCGTGGCGAGACGATCGCCCGTCGTGTCGACGACGACGAATTCGACAGGGCAGTCGAGCAGCGCGGCGATGTGGTCGGCCTGCCAGCGCGCGAGATCGCTCCCGCGGGTGGCAATGCGGAGCGGCGCGTCGGTCAAAGATCGAAGAGATCGCGCAGGGCGTCGTTGAGGCGATCGCCCTTGGCCGTACCGGCCGCATCCTTCAGCTTGACGGTGGGCTCGTGCAGCAGCTTCGCCACGATGCCCTTCGTCAACGCCTCGACGGCGTCGCGCTCGCGGTCGTCGAGATCGGCGAGCCGCGCCTTGAGTCGATCGAGCTCGCCGGTACGAACTTCTTCGGCACGCTCGCGCAGTGCAGTGACGAGCGGCGCGGCTTCACGCGCGCTCGTCGTCGAGCGGTAGCGCGCGAGCTCGTCTTCGACGATGTCGCCTGCACGTGTCGCCTCTTGTTGACGGCCCTGCACACCGACGTCCACGAAGCGGCGGAGGTCGTCCATGTCGAGCAGCGTGACGCCGTCGATGTCGCCGGCCGATGGATCGACGTCACGCGGCATCGCGATGTCAACGATCAGCAACGGACGACCGGAACGATGTCCCATCGCACTCGCAAGGTCCGCGAACTCGAGCATGATCGTGCGCGCACCGGTCGATGTCAGCAACACGTCGGCGGTGACGAGCTCGGCGGCGAGATCGGCGAGCCGCACAGCGCGGCCACCGACGTTGTTCGCCAGGGTCTTCGCTGTCTCCCATGTGCGGTTGGCGACGACCACGTCCGCCGCGCCGGCGGCGGCCAGCGTCGTGGCCATGCCCTCGGCCATCTCACCGGCGCCGAGCAGCAGCACGCGACGACCGTCGAGCGAACCGAGTCGATCCGATGCCATCGCGACGGCGGCCTGCGCCACCGACGTGATGCCTCGGCCGATTCCGGTCTCGGTACGAACGCGCTTGCCGACCTCGAGGGCGTGGCGGAAGAGCAGGTTCAGCGCGGACCCGGTCGTGCCTTCTTCGCGGGCCAGGTCCCACGCGGTTCCGACCTGCCCGAGGATCTCGCTCTCGCCGAGCACGGCGGAATCGAGGCCCGCGGCGACGCGGAACAAGTGGGTGACCGCGGCGTCGTCGTAGTGGACGTAGAGGTGGTCGGCGAAGTCCGCGGAGGGCAGGAACGACAGATCGACGAAGAAGTTGCGAACGTCGTCGTAGCCGCCGTGGAACTTCTCGGCGATGGCGTAGACCTCGGTCCGGTTGCAGGTGGACAGCACGACCGCTTCCGAAAGGTTCGTCCGGGCGCAGAGATCGTGCAGGACCTTGGGGAGTCGAGCGTCGTCCACCGCGGTGCGCTCGAGCAGGTCGAGCGGCGCGGTCCGATGGTTCAACCCGATGACGACGACAGACACGCCTGAAGGCGCTCCTTGGCTTCGGCGAGGTTGCCCTCGCGGATCAGCTCAAGCATTCCCGAATCGAGTGCGCGTTGCCAACCGGGGCGCTCCGTCGATTCACCGCGAGCCCGCAGCTCGTCGCGGGTCTCTGACAGCAGATCGATCAACACCTCGTACTCCGGGCCGAACTCGGCTTCGTAACGGCGCCGGAGCCACTGGGCGATCGCCGGACTGCGCCCGCCTGTGGCGAATGTCACGAGCAACGGCCCGCGCCGGATGCGCGCCGGAAGCGTGAATCGGCAGTTGTCAGGGTCGTCGGCGGCGTTGACCAAGACCCCCGCCCCCTCACCGTCGACGTACACCGTGTGGTTCACGTCAGGGTCGTTCGTCGCGGCGATGACGACGCGAAATCCCTGTACATCGCCGGTTCGGTACACGCGCCGTTCGATCGCCACGGGAAGCGCCGCAACGGCATCGTCCACCTCAGGAGCGACAACCGTGACGTCGGCCTGCGCGTCGAGGAGTCCGCGGACCTTCCCCTCGGCGACCCGTCCGCCCCCGACGACCAGCGCGCGCTCGCCCTTCAACCGCAGGTTGACGGGGTACAGCGGCTCGTCGATTCGGCCCAAATTCGCCCGATCCCCCACGTCAGTCGGCTGCGACAACCGGTTCGACCACCGCCGCACTCCGTCCAGCGCGGCGCTGCTGGTGGAAGCTGAGGATCTGCAGCTCGACGGCGAGGTCGACCTTGCGTAGCGAGACGCCGTCGGGAACGGTCAGCACGGCCGGCGCGAAGTTGAGGATCGAGGTGATTCCGGCCTCGACCAGCTGATCGGCGACATCCTGCGCGACGTGCGCCGTGGTCGCGATGATCCCGATGGCCACGTCGTGCTCCCGCACGACCGCCGGAAGGTCCGTCGTCGCCCGGATCTTGATGCCGGCGACGACCTGGCCGATCTTTGCCGGGTCGGCGTCAATGAGCGCGACGACGTGGAAACCGCTCGCACCGAAGCCGCCGTAGTTGGCCAACGCGTGCCCGAGGTTGCCGATGCCGACGATCACGACTGGCCAGTGCTGGGTCAGGCCGAGCTCGCGACTCATCTGGAAGAGCAGGTACTCGACGTCGTAGCCGACGCCACGGGTGCCGTAGGAGCCCAGGTAGGAGAGGTCCTTGCGCACCTTGGCGGCGTTGACGCCGGCGAGTTCGGCGAGGCGCTCGGACGACACCGTCGTGGCGTCGCCGCCGATCTCCAGGAGGCTGCGCAGGTAGACGGGCAGGCGCGCCACGGTTGCCTCGGGGATTCGCCGGCGCGCCCTGTCGGTCACTGGGCGTGATGGTACGGGGGGCCTGCACAAGTTCACAAGCACCCTCACGCGCGGCAGAATGAGACGCGATGTCGCTGCACCTCGCGCTGGCTGCCGCCGCCACGTTGCTGGCGGTGGCGTTCGCCTTCTGCACGCTGGAGCGCTGGCTCGACCGCCGCAAGCCGCACGAGGCGGCGTGGACGGCGGCGCTGTTCCTGTTCGCCGCCGCCTCCGCGTCGCTGTGGGCGGGCGCGGCGTTCGGCTGGAACGGGTTGTGGTTCCGCTCCTTCTACCTGTTCGGGGCGATCGTCAACGTGCCGTACCTCGCGCTCGGCACCGTGTACCTGCTGCTCGATCGGCGCATCGGTGACCGCACCGCGCTCGGCGTCCACCTGTTCGCGGCGTTCAGCGCGGGCGTCGTTGCGGTCGCACCGTTGACCGCGGCTCTCGCGCCGGACGTCCTTCCGCAAGGCAGCGACGTGTTCGGCCCTCTGCCACGAGTGCTGGCGGCGGTCGGCTCGGGTGCAGCTGCTCTCGTGATCGTCGCCGGCGCGGTGTGGAGCGCGGTGCGCCTGGCTCGGCGCCGGTCGACGCGGCGACTCGCGGGCGCGAACGTGCTGATCGCGATCGGCACCGTGATCCTCGGCGCCGGCGGCATCCTCAACTCAGTGCTCGACGAGATGGACGGGTTCGCGGTGTCGCTCGTCGTCGGGATCACGGTGATCTTCGCCGGCTTCCTGCTCACCAACGCACCGCAACGCCGCACGATGCGCGTCGTCGACGCCGCCTGATCCGGTCAGCGAAGGGCGCGGCGCAGGACCTTGCCGCCGAGG
>DASUCS010000068.1:0-6145 GCA_036275935.1 Acidimicrobiales bacterium | reverse complement strand
GATCGCGTCCGCTCGCGATCACCGGTGGGTGGGTTGGTGTCGAAGCCGTTGTAGATCAGGGTCGCATCGATGCCACGATCCGCGAACTGCGCCTGGCTGAGCGCGTTGATCACCACGTGCCGCCACGCGGGATCGAGCGGCGGGAGCTCGGTCGCGCCGGCGTACTTCTCCTGCTGCCACGCAGGGTCGTGGTGATGCAGCAGCGCGGGCCGCCCCTCGAGCGTCCGAGCCAGCGCGCGGGCGGCCGGTAGGTTCAGCGGGATCGTGCACAGGTTCTCGACGACGACGAGGTCCGCGTCGGCAAGCGCCTCGGCGACGTCCGAATCGTTCGGTGGCGCGGTCGCCCCGATCTCCAGCCCGCGCACGCGACGGTCGACCGGTCCGTCTCCGGCGACCGTGACGACCTCGAATCCGAAGCTCGAGAGGGCGCGTTGCCACGACGCCGCGACGACCGAGACGCCGTCGGACAGCCCGAGGCGGAACGAGACGATGGCGCACGTCGGCATGCCGCGATGACGGTACTCAGCGACCGTGTGCGTGCCGTCATGGAGCAGCACTGGCAGCCCGAGGGCTACACGGTCCCGAACGCGGTCACGTATCCGTTCGCGTGGTTGTGGGATTCCTGCTTCCACGCGGTGATCTGGGCGACGCTCGGCGATGCAGACCGGGCCACCACGGAGCTCGCACACGTGTTCCGATGCCAGGACGAGCACACCGGCTTCGTCCCCCACATCGACTATCAGAAGGATCCGGATCGGTTCAGTGCCTTCTGGGGGCGGTCGGGCGCGTCGACGATCACCCAGCCCCCGATGTACGGACACGCGATCGCCGAGCTCACCCGCCTCGGCATCGACGTCGACGACGAGGTTCGTGAGCGCGCGGTCGCGGGCGTGCAGTTCTTCCTGCGTGAACGGCGACACAGGTCGGGCCTCGTGTTGGCCCGGCATCCGTGGGAGACGGGCTGCGACGACAGCCCACGGTTCGACCAGTGGGGGGCCGCGGATCGCGCGACTTGGTACGACGTGAAGGGCCGACTGGTGACTGCGCCGGCGTCCGCCGACTTCGACTGCGCTCCTGTCTCGTTGTCGGCGCTCGTCGCCTGGAACGGCGCGCTGTTGGGCATCGACACCTCGGACGTCGTCGCCGCGCTCGAATCGCGATGGGACGACGAGCTGACGACATGGGTCGACGCGGGCGCAGGCGCTGCGACGTCAGGTCGGATCCGCACGTCCGAGGCGTTGCTGCCGCTGTTGGTCGTGGACCGGCCCGAGGTGGTGGCCGCGTTGTCCGACCCGTCCGCGTACGCGGCGCCGTTCGGGCCGCGCGGCGTGCATGCCGCCGAGCCGACCTTCGATGCTCGCAGGTACTGGCGCGGCCCGACGTGGCCGCAGCTCGCCTACTTGTTGTGGCTCGCGGGAGCGGACGTCGCGGCGACGAGTGTGCGCGGCGCGTCAGTGTCAGGGCTCGCGGAGTACTGGGACGCGGACGACGGAACCGGGCTCGGCGCCATTCCCCAGTCGTGGACCGGGCTCGCCGTGTTGATGGAGCCGGCCGCCGGTAGCTGACGTCGCTGCCGCCGGACGAGATTCGCGATCACGTCCGCCATCGCGACAGCGATGATGAGGTCGCCGTAGGACACCACCTGCCCGCCGACGGGGATGATGTCACCGAGGAACGTCAGGTCGTCGCTCGACCGCTCGTGGTGTCTCGCCCCTTGCAGCTCGCCGGCGGGCACGTCCGCGGCCCGCAGCGCGCGGGCGCTCACCGGCATGCCGCCGTTCATCATCATCACGAGGAGGTTGAGCCCCAGACCGATGGCCATCACCCCCATCCCCGTGAGGTGGAGGTTGGCGACGGCGAACCCGACGAGCAGGCTCAACGCGACGAGCCCGACGACCGTCGCGCCGTGGCCGGTCATCCGATTGGCGACGAGCTGGCCGACGACGCCGACGGCGAGCAACGGCAGCAACCGGATGCGCGGGCGAGCGAATCGAGTCGTCCTCGGGGGCAGGACCAGTCCGATTCCGAGGCCGATGAGCACCGCGGCCGCCGTCAGCAACATCCGGGTCGACCGTACCCAAGCCCGAAGTACCGTCCGTGCATGCCCTACGAAGCCTTGCTCTACCAGGTGAAGGACGGCGTCGCGACGATCACGATCAACCGTCCGGAGCGACGCAACGCGCTGTCGTGGACCGTGATGTCGGAGCTGCGCACCGCATTCGAAGCGGCGAAGGACGACGCCGACATCCGCGTCGTCGTGCTCACCGGTGCGGGGGACAAGGCGTTCTGCGCGGGCGCGGATCTCACCGGCATGCGTGCCGATGCCGGTTGGGCCGAAGTGCACGACGGCCGCGGCGAGCTCGCGCGGTTGTTCCGCTCGATGTGGGAGTTGGGCAAACCGATCGTGGCGCGGGTGCGCGGGTATGCACTCGCCGGCGGCTTCGGCGTGTGTCTGGCGTGTGACTTCGTGGTGGCCGCCGACGACGCGCAGTTCGGCACGCCGGAGATCGATGTCGGCCTGTGGCCCTACATGATCACCGTGCCGCTCATGCGTTCGATGCCGCCGAAGGTTGCGCTCGAGCTGATGATGACCGGCCGTCGAGTCGACGCACAGGAGGCGCAACGCATCGGGTTCGTGAATCGCGTTGTTCCCGTCGATCAGCTCGATGCGGCAGTGGACGAGCTGACGGCGACGCTCGCCGCCAAGTCACCGGCGATCATGAAGCTGGGGCGGGACTCGTTCTACGCCGTGTGGGATCAGTCGGCGGAAGACGCGTTGAAGCTGCTGCACGGGATGCTCACGATCACATCTGCGACCCACGACGCCGCCGAAGGGATCGCCGCGTTCGCCGAGAAGCGCACCCCCGTGTGGAAGGGCCGCTGAATTCGGTCACGATTCAGACGCCGAACTGCTGCTCGAGCTGCTTGGCGATGTTCTTGGGGAGGCAGCGGTCGAACGCCGCGGCGAACGAGGCGCGCACATCCTTCGTGAGCGACTTCGGGTCCGGCTGATCCGACGCGATCTCCGTCAGCTGGCTCGGCCGGATGCGCGACGCGATCTCGTTCACCAGGCAGTCCGCCTGCGCCGACGAGATGCTTCCGTTGGCGCCCTGCACGAGCCCATCGGCGAGGACCCGGGCCATGGACCGAGCGGCGGCGGCCTCGGAACCCGACGCGACGGACGCGCTCGCCCCGCCGCCGGGACGGGCCTGCGGCTTCTTGTCGTCGCTGCATGCGGCCAAGAGGAGCACGGCGCACATCACGCTGGCCGCGATGACTCGAAGCATGCGGAATAACTTCGCGCCGTGGCCGACGATCTCCACAACTGGCAGCCGCTCGTCGACGATGTCGCGCAGCGCAAAGACACCGCCCTCGCCATGGGTGGCCCCGACCGGGTGGCGCGACAACGTGAGCTCGGCAAGCTTCCCGTCCGCGAGCGCCTCGACATCCTCTTGGACAAGGGATCCTTCGTCGAATACGGCCAGCTCGCCGATCACATGGATCCGAGCCTGGCCGACCGCGGCTCGCTCGCCGCCGATGGCGTGGTGACCGGCATCGGCAAGATCGACGGTCGTCGGGTCGCGGTCATCGCCTACGACTTCACCGTGATGGCGGGATCGATGGGCGCGATCGGCGAGGACAAGACGGCGCGCATGCGTGAGCTCGTGCTGCGCGAACGCATCCCCCTCGTGTACCTGCTCGACTCCGGCGGCGCCCGCATCCAGTCGACGTCCGGGTCGACATTCGCCGGTGCGGGCGCGCTGTTCCGCGAACAGGTCGTGCTGTCGGGCGTCGTGCCGCAGGTCGGCGCGTTGCTCGGGCACTGCGCCGCGGGAACGGCCTACATCCCTGCGCTCACGGATTTCGTTCCGATGGTCAAGGGCACGTCGTCGATGGCGCTCGGCGGCCGCCATCTCGTGAAGGCCGCGACCGGCGAGGACGTCACCGAGGAAGAGATGGGGGGCTCGGAGGTCCACAACAAGATCAGTGGTTGCGCGGACCAGGAGGTCGAGTCCGACGAGGAGTGCCTCGCGATGGTGCGGCGCTACCTGTCGTTCTTCCCGAGCAACAACCTCGAGCCGGTGCCCGTCATCGAGTGTGACGACCCGGTCGACCGTCGCGCCGAAGAGCTGTACGACATCGTGCCGACGGCTCCACGACGTGCGTACGACACCAAGAAGGTCGTTGCCGCGATCGTCGACAACGGCGAGTTCCTCGAGATCAAACCGCTGTTCGCCCGCAACGTCGTCACGGCCCTCGCCCGCATCGGCGGTCGGCCTGTCGGGATCCTTGCGAACCAACCGATGGTCCTCGGGGGCGCACTCGACGTGAACGCGGCGGACAAGGCCGCTCGGTTCGTCTGGTTGTGCGACGCCTTCGGGATCCCGCTGGTGTTCCTGCACGACGTACCGGGCTTCATCGTCGGTTCAACGGTGGAGAAACAAGGCATCATCCGCCACGGCGCCAAGATGCTCTTCGCGGTGTCAGAGGCAACCGTTCCGAAGGTGTCGGTCGTGCTGCGCAAGAGCTACGGCGCCGGCTACTTCGTCATGAACGGGCTCGCGTACGAAGCCGACTACCTCGCCATCTGGCCGACCGCCGAGATCGCGGTGATGGGCCCTGATGGCATGGTGAACATCACGATGCGCAAGCAACTCGAGCAGATCCCGGAGGGCAAGGAACGCGACGAGGCGCGCATCGCGATGGCGGAGGAGTTCCGCAAGAACATCGATCCGTACATCGCCGCGGGACACGCGCAGGTCGACGACGTCATCGATCCGGCGGACACGCGTCACGCGATCTGGCGCGGCCTCGAGGTGTCGGCGACCAAGACCGTGCAACGCCCCTGGCGCAAGCACGGCGTTCTGCCTGTGTGATCGCCGCGTGCGGTCAGTCGACTCGAGGCTTGATCCCCGTGAGCAGCAACTCGGCCATCCGGCGTGGCGCCTCGGTCAACATCGGGAACAACACCGCCCGCTTGGGATGCCGGACATGGCGGCGACGCTTCACAACGGCTTCGACGACAGTGTCCGCCACGGTCTCGCGGGACACGTCCTTGAGGAGCTGCAGCCGGTAGAACCGCCTGAAGCTGTCGGCCACCGGCTTGTACTCGTCGACGCTGCCGAGCATGTCGGTCGGAATCGGGCCGAGCTCGACCAGGGTCGTCGAGACCGGCAAGCCCTTGAGATCGGCACGCAACCCGGCCGTGAGCTGCGACAGGCCCGCCTTGGTGGACGAGTAGATCGTCAGGCCGGGATAGACCGCGCAACCTGCGAGCGAGCTCACGTTGACGATGTGGCCTTCGCCGCGCCGCAGCATGCCCGGGATGACCTGACGGCAGAGCTCGGCGGGAGTGACGACGTTGACGCGGTAGGTCTCCTCGACGTCCTCACGCGACCAGTCCTGAAAGGCGCCGATGGTCGGTGCGATGCCCGCGTTGTTCACGAGCACGTCGACCGGTCCCGATTCGGACTCGACTCGGCTGACGAGGGTCGACACCTGCTCTGCATCCGCGAGGTCCGCGGGATGCGCGGTGCCACCGAGATCGGCGGCCACCTTCTCGATGGCCCCGGCGTTGCGCGCCACGAGCGCGACGGTCGCTCCCTCGGCGGCGAACCGTCTCGCGAGTGATTCTCCGATACCTCGCGACGCGCCCGTGATGAGGACGCGCCGTCCTCGTACGTCCATGGTGCTCCCCCTCGTCGCCCGCCGACCATTGAAAGGGTAGCGACTCGTGCGCAGTAGGTTGCCGCCGTGCCAGAGGTGCGAGCGGAGATCACCGCGAACGTGTGGCAAGTGCGGGTCGAGCTCGGTCAGGCCGTCGAGGTCGGCGACGAGCTGGTGATCCTCGAGTCGATGAAGATGGAGATTCCGGTCGTCGCGCCGCTGGCGGGCACGGTCGCCGAGCTGGCCGTCGCGCCAGAGGATCAGGTCAAAGAGGGCGACCTCATCGCCGTCATCGAGTGACGTGATCCACTACGAGCTGCGCGGCACGGTCGCGCTGGTCACCATCGATCGACCGGAACGTCGCAACGCCGTCGATCGCGAGGCGCTGTCTGGTCTCGAGTCGGCGATCGCGCGAACGCGAGAGGACGCCGCGCGTGTGCTCGTCCTCACTGGCGCGGGCGGACACTTCTGCGCAGGT
>DASUCS010000067.1:0-21147 GCA_036275935.1 Acidimicrobiales bacterium | reverse complement strand
GGTTCGTCGACTTCGACGACCGCCTCACGAACGACGCGACGGTGGTCGAGCGCGTCGATCCGTCGCTACCCGCACAGGGTTACGAGCTGACGATCACCGACGGCGGTGCAACGCTCGCCGCCGGCGACGCCGCCGGCGCGTTCTACGGTCGCGCGACGCTTGCGCAGCTCGAGCGCGTCAACGACGGCCGGCTCCCGATCGGCACGATCCGCGATCATCCCGACATCGCGACCCGCGGCGTCATGCTCGACGTCTCGCGCGACAAGGTGCCGACGATGGCGACGGTCCGCGCCCTGATCGATCGTCTGGCGTCGTGGAAGATCAACCAGCTCCAGCTCTACAGCGAGCACACGTTCGCGTACCGGAACCACGGCGACGTGCACGCGACCGCCAGCCCGTTCACCGCCGATGAGATCCGCGAGCTCGACGCGTACTGCCGGGCGCGGCATGTCGAGCTCGTCCCGAACCAGAACTGCCTCGGGCACATGAACCGGTGGCTGCGCCACGAGCGTTACCGGCCGCTCGCTCTGGAACCCGACGGCTTCGTCGACGAATGGGGCATGGCACGCAAGGCCATGACGATCGATCCCGCCAACCCGGAATCACTCGTACTGGTGCGAGAGCTGCTGGCGGAGCTGTTGCCACTGTTCACCAGTCGCCGGGTGCACGTCGGGCTCGACGAAGCCTGGGAGTTGCCGAAAGCGCGAATGGACGAGTTCCTGCACTGGGTGGCGACGTTGCGCGCGCTGCCCGAGCTGGATGGGCGCGAGATGTTGATGTGGGGCGACATGATCGCCGGCGATGCCGATCGACTCCGTCAGCTACCCGAGGGAGTGACCGTCTGCGAATGGGGCTACGACGACTGGCATCCGTTCGCGAAACGCACCGCGCTGCTCGCCGAGTGCGAGGTGCCGTTCTGGGTCGCGCCGGGCACATCGAGCTGGCTCTCGATCGTGGGAAGGATGACCAACGCAATCGGCAACTGCCGCATCGCCGCCGAGGCCGCGCTCAGCAATGGTGGACGCGGCCTCCTGAACACCGACTGGGGCGATCAGGGCCACCTGCAACAACTGCCGGTCAGCGATCCGGGTTTCGCGTACGGCGCCGCGGTGTCGTGGTGCCTCGACACGAATGCCGATCTCGACCTGGCTGCGGCTCTCAGCGTGCACTGCTACGACGACCCCAGCGGCGAGCTGGCTGCGGCGGTGCTCGACCTCGGTGACGCGCACCGCGTCGTGACCCCGCAGTTCCCCAACATGTCGACGATCACGCTGCACCTGTACTTCCCGCAGCTCACTCTCGGGCGCGGGCTGACGCGCGGGCTCACGACAGCAGAGCTCGACACCGTCGCCGAGGTCGTGGCGAACGCTCGCTCGCGCGCTGACCGTGCCCGGTCGCAGCGGCCCGATGCGAGCGCGCTCGTCGACGAGGTGCAGTGGGGTGCCGACGTGGTCGCGCTCCTCACCGACGACGCTCGAGCGCGGCTCGGCGGCGACGGCACCATCGGTTCGGTCGCGGCCTCTTCTCGTTCTGAGCTCGCGAACAGGTTGTCGTCCCTGATGGAACAGCACCGTGCGTTGTGGTTGCAGCGCAACCGTCCCGGGGGCCTCGACGACAGCGCCGAATGGTTGGCGAACCTGCGACGCGCCTACGAGTCGGGAGCTCCGGATCCCGACTGGGGCGGCTGGCGGGTGAAGCCCGACCGGTAACTCCGCCGATCGAGTGCGAGCTGCGCCACTAGACCACTGGCAATGACAGAGCTGCGTGAGCTGTTGAGGTGGGCGGCGGACCGGGCGGCGGACTATCGAACATCGCTGGCCGATCGACCGGTACAACCGCCGGTCGACGTCGACGCGATTCGCAAGGCGTTGGGCGACCTGGACGACGCACCGACGGACCCCCAAGGGGTGCTGGAGCAGCTCGTCGACGCCGTGACGCCGGCCCTGACCGCGACCGCCGGACCTCGGTACTTCGGCTTCGTCACCGGCGGCGCGCTGGATGCGGCCACCGCGGCGGACGTGCTCACGACCGGCTGGGACCAGCTCGCCTACAACCAGCTGTCCGGCCCCGCGGCTGCCATCGTCGAGGAAGTCGTCGGCGCCTGGCTGAAGGAGCTGTTGGGCCTGCCGAGCGACGCGTCGTTCGGCCTCGTGACCGGAACCCAGGCTGCGCACAACGTCGCGCTCGGCGCGGCGCGCCACAAGGTGCTGGCCGACGCGGGTTGGGACGTCGAACGCGACGGCCTCTTCGGCGCGCCGCGCATCCGCGTCGTCGCGAGCGAGGAACGTCACGCCACGATCGACCGTGCGCTGCGCTTCCTGGGCTTCGGCACCGCCGCTCTCGAACCCGTACGCGCTGAAGCGAACGGGGCCATCGACATCAGCGAGCTCGCGCACGCGATCGAACGCGGTTCCGAGATGCCCACGATCGTGTGCCTGCAGGCCGGCAACGTGAACACCGGCGCGTGTGACGACCTACGTGCCGCATGTGAGCTCGCGCGTGGCGCCGGCGCGTGGGTGCACGTCGACGGCGCGTTCGGGCTGTGGGCCGCGGCGAGCCCGCTGCTGCGGCACCTGTGCGACGGGATCGAGCTCGCCGATTCGTGGGGAACCGACGGCCACAAGATGCTGAACGTGCCGTACGACAGCGGCTACGTGTTCTGCGCGCATCCTGACGCGCACGCGGCGGCGCTGGCGTACACGGCGTCGTACCTCGTCGGCGCGTCGGCGCCCGACGTCCGTTCGCCAGGTGACTTCGTTCCCGAGTCCTCTCGTCGGGCTCGAGGGTTCGCGACATGGGCCGCGTTGCGCGAGCTCGGCCGCGAGGGCGTCGCAGACCTCGTCGAGCGAACGTGCGCACGTGCACGGCAGTTCGGCGACGCGCTGGCGGCACTCGACGGCGTGACCATCGGCAACGACATCGTGCTGAACCAGGTGCTCGTGCGCTTCGGTGACGACGACGCCACAACGGATCGTGTCGTTGCCGACGTCCAGATCGATGGCACGGCCTGGATGGGCGGCACGACGTGGCGGGGCCGGCGGTACATGCGCATCCCGGTGTCGAACTGGCAGACGTCGGAGGACGACGTCGACCAGACGGTCGACGCCATCCGCCGTGCGTTGGGTGCTGCCTAGGCTGAGCCGCCTCGCAGGTCCAGCTCGGACACCGCGCCGCCGTCGACGTCGACGACGGCGATCGGTTGCAGCTGCGCATCGAGGATCTCGTACGTGCCGTGCTCGACCTCGGGATACAACGCGATGTGCACCGTGCGGCCGAACAGCTCCCGTGGATGCACACCGGTGTGGAACCGGCCACCCGGATCGCCGAGGGGACGAGCCTCGAGCTCGCCGCTCGGCGTCGGGTCGTCGAGATACACCACCAGTGCCCCCACCGAATCTCCGATGTCGAGCACCGGCACCGCCCCCGGCGCAACGTGCAGGTGCTGCGGCTGCAGATGCGGATGCGGATGCGGATGCGGATGGGGGTGCGGCGTGTGAGTGTGGGTTGCAGTCATTCGCCGGGAACGCGGTAGCCGCTGTGCGGCGGACCCACGTACGGGAAGTCGGCGAGCGTGATGCGCTCTGCGGGATTGAAGCTGCCGTCCTCGATCGCCGACGTCGCGCCGTCCGGCGTGAACGACGGATCGACGAGTGGAATCGTCAGGCCGGCGATCGCGCGGAGCTCGATGGTGACGACGTCGTCGAGCAGGCGCCGACCGTTCGGGAAGCCGGCGGCGTCGCCCGCGACCAGACCCAGGTGGTTCTCGTTCGCTGACGGTGGAATCGCCACGTTGAGCCGCAAGTAGTCGGCCTGCGTACCGCCGGTGAAGTTCTGGAACCCGGGCACGACACCGGCCGGAATGCCGGTCATGAGGATCGCGAGCAGATCCGCACGATCTTTCGTGTAGCCCTGCAGGTTCGGGAACACACCCGGGTAGAGCACCGGCAGGAGCTTGGCCAGCTCCGGCTGGGCGACGTAGTGGGCGAACCCCGAGTCCTGATCGGGCGCAACCGCGTTCCAGTGGTCCTTGTCCCCCATGGGCACGATGACCTCGTTGAACAGCGGGTTGCCGAGGCGAGAGACCTGCGTGAACGGACCCGCCGCAGTGCAGCCGCCCTGCCCGTCGAGCACGCTCCCCTTCTGGCGGCTGGCCGCCGTCCACACCCCGATGACCGAGTTCTGCGCCATCGGATCCGTCGGCCGGCTGCCATCGGACGTCAGCGCCGTGATCGGCACCTGGATCGCAATCGTGTGCACGTTCGACTTGCGCAGCGAGTCCCGACCCTCGTTGCTCACTCCCGACAGCGGGATGACGTGCGCGTCCTGGAACGGCCGCAACGTACCCAGGTCGAACACCGAGCCGAGGTCGACGAAGAACGGATCGGCCCGTTGCCCCGCGAACACCCGGCCGCCGCCGGAGAGGTCTCGCACCGCCGAAGCAGCGACGTCGTCGTAGTTCGGGTTCGATCGTCGTCCAACGAAGCACGGCGGACAAGGGAGCGAGCTTCCGAGCTCCGTGGGCGTCCCTGACTTCACTCGCGTCACGGAGTACAGCTGCCGACGATTCCAGTTCGGTGATGTCAGCGAGTCGATGGGGCCGGTGTTGTAGAGAAACGTCTCCGGGTTGGTGACCTGGTTCTCGAACCGGAACTGGTACGTGACGTCGGGAAGACCGTCACCGTTGTTGTCGACATGGATCTCGTACAGCACGTCGTCACCGAACTCGTAGAAGTTCGGACCGGCGGCCGCGAATTGAGCAGGCACGTAGTTCGCAATGATCGTGACGGTGTCGTTCGCGCTGACGAACGCATACAGGTCCGCGCTGTCGGCAACGGGATCCTTCGAGATCGCTGGTGCTTCGCGATGGGATGACACGGTGACCCCCTACTTGGCCGCCCGCAGCACCTTGGCCACGAGCGTCTTGTCGTTGACGACGACCGATTGATCCTCGACGAGGATCTCGATCTCACCGGCTGCCGCATCGCGCACGTGCAGCAACATCGGTGCGGCGACCGCCTCGAGCTCGTCGGGCGTGAGCTCGCCCTCTTCGGCGGACGCCAAGCCGATCGTGCCGAGCCCGCCAGAGGCCACGCCCGCGATCGCGACCGCGCCTGCCGAACCCGATACGAGAAACGCGCGACGTGATACCTCGCCCATCAGTCCCTCCTACTGGTTGTTGTCGTGCGCTGTTTTCGCAGCCACCAGCGCGCGCGGATGACGCTCGAGAGAAATCCGGCTTGTGTCCCATTTGGCGGCGGCAGACTGCGTCACTTGGTGCTCACGCGCGCGCGGTCCGACGGAGTTGTCGTCCTCCGCGCACCAGTGGCCGGAGACGCGGCGGTGCTCGTCGCCGGTCGCGACGAGCTGTTCCACCGCTTCATGGGCGAGGGCGACGCGCACCCAGTGCCCACGGCCTGCATCCTCGTCGACCACGACATCGTCGGGTGGGTCGACTACGAGGTCGACCGCCCGTGGCTCCTGTCGGGTGAGGTCAACGTCGGTTACAACGTGTTCGCGGCGCACCGCGGCAACGGTTACGCCACACGAGCGGTCGAGCTGTTGTTGCAGCACCTCGCGGAGGACACGACGTACGACACGGCGACGCTGCTCATCGATCCGAACAACGAACGGTCACTCGCACTGGCACAGCGCGCGGGCTTCGTCGCGCACGGCACGCTCGATGGCAACCTCTACTGGAAGCGGCGCGTTCGGTAGGAAGCGCCGCAGCAGTTACGACGCGAGGATCTTGGCCTTCTGTGCCGCGAACTCGGCCTCGGTCAGGATGCCCTGGTTCTTGAGCTCCGCGAGTTCCTTCAGCTGCCCGAGGGTGTCCGGCGCAGCCGCGGGAGGAGGCGGCGGAGCGGGCTGAGGCTGCATCTGCTGATACTGCTGCTGGGCGTATTGCTGGTCTTCCTGTGCCGCCCACCGACCCGCTTGACGGCGCGACACCCGGTTCGACACCGCTGTCGCCGTTCCGGCGACGACCGCCGTACGGGCGACCCCTCGCATCAGTCCTGGCATGGCTTGTCGTCCTTCCTCTGCGATCAGACGCCGGCCGCGTCGAGCGACGCGACCAGTGCGTCCTGGGGGATGTAACCGGCGGCAACGAGCTCCGCACCGCTGGCACGCATGGCCTTGGTGAAAGGTGCGGCCCAGGTGTTCTCGAAGATGAGGATGCCCGCCGAGGAGCCGGGCTCGATCGCGGCCTCGGCGTCGGCGAGATCGCTCTCGTCGAGCAGCCCCGACCGAACGCCTTCGAACGCGATGAGATCGAGCTCGCCGTCGTTGTCGAGGTCGGTGATCTCGATCGCTTCCACCGTGCCGTCCAGCTCGCGCTTCACGAAGACCAGATCGAGGATGCGAATGACCCCTCGATCAGTCAGATCGACCAGTTCCTGCAGACCGTCTCCAGTCATCTTGTTTCCGGGGAATTCAACGATCAGGTAGCTGACCGGACCCAAGCTCGCTTCCTCTGTCATCGACTGACCACCTTCTCGAAGCATCACGGACTGCGACACGCGGATGTCGTCCGTCCACCGTGCGCCAAACGCCGAGGTGAGGCGTCACTCTCCAGAGGTGAAACCGAGCGGCCCTTCTTCCCGACAGGTCGCCCCGTGCGATCACTCGTCTGGGGTGATGCCGCCGTTGTGGCGCGAGCGGATCGTGCAGGCATGGTGGCGATGATCCGCCCAGACGGCGATGTGTCCTGGCACTCGATGACCCCGGACGCGGTGACGAGCCGGCTCGAGGTGGACTCCGCGCAGGGCCTCGACGAGACCGAGGCCGAGCGCCGGCTCGCGGAGTACGGGCCGAACGAGCTTCCCTCGGAACCGGCGCCGAGCGTGTGGACAGTGGCACGCGGTCAGCTGGCGAATCCGATGAACATCATGCTGATCATCGTCGGCATCGCCAGCTTCGGCATCGGCCAGGTCGCGACGGGTCTGGTGGTGACGTCGCTGGTGACGTTCAACGTCGTGATGGGTTCGAATCAAGAGCTCAAGGCGCGGGCCAGTGTCGAGGCGCTCGCCAACCTGCAGGTTCCGCAGGCACGCGTGCGTCGCGGCGGGACGGTGGTCGCCATCGACTCGACGAAGGTCGTGCCTGGCGATGTCGTGCTGTTGGAGGCGGGTGACGTGATCCCCGCCGATGGTCGTGTGGTGACCTCCGCGACACTCGAGACACAGGAAGCTGCGCTGACGGGTGAGAGTGCACCGATCGCGAAGAACGCGAACGCGTTGCCGGAAGGCGAGATCGCCCTCGGCGACCGCACCAACTGCGTCTTCCAGAACACTCAGGTCACCCGGGGATCGGCGACGTTCGTGGTGACCGCGACCGGCGCGGCGACGCAGATGGGCTCGATTGCGCAGATGGTCAACTCGACGCAGCGGACACGTTCACCGCTGCAACTCGAGCTCGACGGCATGACGAAGGTCTTCGGCACGGTCGCCTGGGCTGCGGTCGGGATCATCGCGATCATCGGTGTCGTTCGAGGACAGGACCTCGAGACCTTGTTGCTGCTGTGTGTGTCGACCGGGATCGCGTCGATCCCGACCGGGCTGCCGACGTTCGTGCAGACCATGCTGTCGTCGGGCGCGCAGCGCCTCGCGGCGTCGAAGGCAGTGGTGCGGTCCCTGAGTGACGTCGAGACGCTCGGCGGCACGACAGTCATCAACAGCGACAAGACCGGCACGCTGACGATGAATGCCATGACCGCGTCGACGATGTTCGCCGACGGCGAGTGGTTCTGCATCGAAGGCGGCGGCTACACGAAGACCGGCGCGATTCTCGGCGTCGCAGGAGCGCCACCGCGTGACTTCAGCCGACTGGCGCTGGGGCTGGCGTTGTCGAGTGACGCCACTGTGGCTGACGACGAGTCGATCATCGGTGACCCCACGGAGGCTGCGCTCGTCGTCCTCGCCGCCAAGATGGGCGCGGACGCGGAGGAAACGCGCCGAGCGCTGCCACGCATCGCCGAGGTGCCGTTCGACTCCGAGTACAAGTTCATGGCGACGTTCCACGATCGGCCCGACTGGATGTCCGCCGAGGTGTTGCGGGAGTCCCACTTCGCGACCGTGAAGGGCGCGCCCGATGTGATCATCGACCACTGCAGCCATGCGTTGTGGCGCGGCGCGGCAACGCCGATCGCAGATGTACGCGACGAGTTGCTGGCGGCCAACAAGAAGATGTCAGAAGGCGGACTGCGTGTACTCGCCTTCGCCGTCCGTGACCTCGACGACAGTGGGATGGTTGCGGCCTCATCGGATCCGATGTCCGCGGTCACGGGTCTGCTCTTGATCGCGCTCGTCGGCATCATCGATCCGTTGCGTGCGGAAGCCAAGGAAGCGGTGCGAGTCGCGAGAGCCGCCGGGATCGACGTCCGCATGATCACCGGCGATCACACCGTCACCGCCCGGGCGATCGCCGACGAGCTCGGCCTCGGTGAGGGTGTGATCACGGGCACCGACCTGCAACACCTCGAGGACGACGAAGTCATCCGGCAGCTGCCACAGCTCCACGTGTTCGGCCGCGTCGCACCGGAGGACAAGGTTCGGCTCGCCAAACTGATGCAGGAGAGCGGTGAGGTCGTCGCGATGACGGGCGACGCGGTGAACGACGCCGCTGCACTGAAGCAGGCGGACGTCGGCGTGGCGATGGGCAGCGGGTCGGAGGTGTCGAAGCAGGCCGCCAAGATCGTTCTCACCGACGACAACTTCGCCACGCTCGTGCGCGCGGTCGACCTCGGTCGCGACATCTACCGTCGCATCCACTCCTACGTGAAGCTGCAGCTCACGATCCTGTCGTCGGTCCTGCAGCTCATGCTGTTGGCCACGATCTTCAACATCAACGAGGGCGTTGCGATGTTCCCGATGATGTTGCTGTTCTGCAAGTTCTTCGTCGTGGTGACGGTGGTCATCGGGTTCATCGTGGACGTGCCGGATCCGAGCGTGATGGAGCGCCCGCCTCGCAAGCCGGGCACGAAGATCGTGAACCGAGCACAGATCGTGCGTTGGCTGGTGAGCGGCTTCATCATCTCCGTGACGGCGCTCAGCGTCTTGCAGTGGGGACCCGACACCGCGAGCACCACAAATCCCTCGGTGTCGATGACGATGGCGTTCGCCGTCGTTGCGTTGAGCGCCGTGAACCTCGGCATCGTGTTGCGCCGCGAACGTGAAGCTCCGTGGTCGTCGCCCGTGTTCCCGTATCTCGGCTGGATCTTCCTGGGGTGGACGCTGACGTGGGCAGCGGTCGAGCTGAACATGCTGCAACGACTGCTCGACACGGTGTCGCTGAACGGCCGCCAGTGGGTGATCGTGATGGGCCTGTCGCTGCTCGGCCCTGGCTTCGTGGCAATCGACAAGGCCATCCAGATGTCACGCCAACGCCGCACCAGCACCAGCGCCACGACCTGACGCGCCGCCGCGCGATCTGCGCGAACCGGACAAGACTGCGACGCGCGGTTGTCAGCCTGTTCACGGGGTATCGACTCCAGCCGTGTCGGCGCGCGGCGATCGGGAACGTGATCTCGCCACGCTCGAACGCGAGCTCGCGTACGAAAATCGTCGGATGGCCGCACAAGCGGTTCCCGACGTCGATCAAGTCGGGTTCGAGCGACTCGCGAAGCTCCACCAGCGCGCCGCCGAGCTCCTCGAGGAGCTCGCGGACGTCTACGACGGCCTCGACACACGCTCCGCGCGCGAGGCCCTCGACGGGAGCCCGAGAAGGGAATCGAACCCTTGACCTGCTCATTACGAGTGAGCTGCTCTGCCGTCTGAGCTACCCGGGCGGGAGCAGTTGACGGTAGCAGTCCGTTGTGGCCGGTCCAGACGCCGTTCTGCGCTCTAGCCTCGTCGCCGATGGCGGTACGGGGCGGGCTGATCGGTGTCGCGATCGCGCTCGTCGTGGCGATCGGTTGCGGCGGCGACGACACCGCTCGCCGCAACACGACCTCGAGCGCGTCGACCGCGCCGACCGCGGCGCCGAGCTCGAGCGAGTCGGCCCCGCTCGCTGACGCGACACCGGTGAGCAACGGCCAGCGTGTGCAGTACGTCCTGCACACGAACGACGGCGTGACGGTGCGTTACACCGTGCTCGCGCCCGACGACCATCCGCTCGTGCAGCGGGTGCAGGCGTACCACGACAACGTGCGCGAGACGCGGCCGCTTCGGATGGTGCTGGCCGAGGTCGACAACCAGAGCGCGACTGATTTCGAGACGGGTGACCTCGAGATCACCGAGGGCGACGGCGACAAGGTCCACTTCCTCGAGGCGTGGTTGTACGTCGGGCAATGGCGGCGCGCACTCATCGGCGAGAGCGACTCGCCCTTCTACATGGAGGGCTTCGACCTCGACAACGACCTGCTCAATCGCGGCATCGTGGAGGCGGGGACGACGTCGACGACCGTCCTTGCCGCCGAGGATCTCGTCGACACCGTGAAGTCGGCGACGGCACGCGACCGATCCGGAGAGATGCTCCCGCTCACACGCGTGGCGTGATCACACGGGCGCGCCGACGCGAAGCGCCGGCAGCGCGAGCAGCAGGGCGTGCAGCAACAGCGTCTCGTTCGGGTTGCGCTCCATCGACGTGTGCGAGTCCTCGATGGACGCGATCGCCTGCAGCGCAGTGCGTGGATCCGACGACAGCTCGTCGCGGTAACGCGCCGCCATCGTCGCCAGTCCGAACTTGATCTCGTCCGTGCGGTGGCGCCGCAACTCGCGACGTTGACGTTCGACGAGCTGGGTCTTGCCGGAACCACGTTCGCCGTAGCGCTCGATCCGCGCTTCCAGTTCCACGATCTCCCCGCCGTGGCGCTCCTGCAACGGCGCGGCGGCATCGTCGATCGACGCCCGCACCTCGCCGACCAGTCGCGCCACCATCGCACCGGTGCCGTCGAGCTTCTCCGGGATCGACCGCCACAGCGCCTGCCGCAGGAGAAACCGCGGGTCGGTCGCCAACAACCGCGCCCGATCGAGGTCACCGTTCGCGGCCGCGGCGACCTCCGACGCGAGTCCCGACTCGAACCCCGACTCGATGAGGGCGCCGGCAACCAGCGTCTCGGACAGCGGCTCGACCGCGATGCGCACGCAGCGCGATGCGATCGGTTCGAGCAAGGTCGGCACCGACTCGGCGAGGACGACGAACACCGTGTCGCCCGGCGGCTCCTCGATGCTCTTGAGCAACTTGCCCTCGACCGCGGGCTGCACCAGGTGGAAGTCGACGAGCACGAGAACCTTGCGGTCGCTCTCGACCCCGCTGCGGCTCGACTCGCGGATGATCGCGTCAGCCTGCTCGACCGTGATGTAGGGGCCGGCCCGCTCGAACTCGTGCAGGTCGGGGTGCCGGCCCGCGAGCGCCAAGGTCACCGCCCGATCGGGCTCGGATGGTGCAGTGGCCGCGAGCAACGCGCCCGCGAACGCTCGGGCCAACGATCGCTTGCCGCTCCCCCGCGGTCCGACCAGGAGATACGCATGCACTGGCGCTCGTGCCGCAGCCGCCAACTGCTCGATGGCACGCGTCTGCCCGACGACACCGGCCCATGGGTCCACTGGCACGCCGGTCAAGGTAGCGAGTGGGATCGCACGGCAGCCCAGACCTTGTCCGCCACCTCGTCGACGGGGCCATCACCGTCGATGACCACCCATCGGTGCGGATCCGCGGCCGCCAATTCGAGGAACCCTTCCTCCACCCGGCGATGAAAGTCACTGCCCGACGCCTCGATGCGGTCGGGCGTGGGCTTCACGCGCCGAGTCCGCTCCGCGGGCGACACGACGACGAGCAGCACGAGATCGGCCTCGGGTGCACCGGCGAAGGCGGACAGGTGGCGCACCTCCTGGCGATCGAGACCGCGCCCGTACGACTGATAGGCGAGCGACGAGTACAAGTAGCGATCGGTGACGACGTGCTGGCCCCTCGCCAGCGCAGGCGCGATCACCTCCGCGAGATGCTCAGCTCGGTCGGCGGCCATGAGCAACGCTTCGGTTCGCGCGTCGACGACCGCGTCCGGGTCGAGCAACAGCGCGCGGATCCGTGCGCCGGTCTCGGTCGCTCCCGGTTCGTGCGTGAGGACCGCGCCGAGTCGTTCGGCGAGCAGCCGCGCCTGTGTCGACTTGCCCGAGCCTTCGCCACCTTCGAAGGCGATGAGCATCAGGTGGCGGCGGACTCGCGCGTGTCGGCCTCGCTCGTGCCAGCGCGCAGCGACAGGAAGACGATCGCGCCGGCGACCATGATGATCGCCCCTGCCAACCAGAGCGTCAGCCGCTCGCCCGGCACGTAGAGGTCGCGCCCGAGGACCGTGATTGTGCGGTCGTCGCTGAACACGCGTTTCGAGACGTTGTCCAGGAACTCCGAGAGGAACGGCCCGAGCGCGAACGCGATGAGCAGGCACAGTCGCACGATCGTGTAGAGCGCGCTGAAGATGCGGCCTCGCAACGCGTCGTCCACGTTCTCGTGCAGCAGGGTGAACCCGACCACGTAGACCGATCCGCCGCAGATCCCGAGCACGAACACGCCGATGATGGCGAACTCGAGCGACGACATCGACGCCGCGAAGATCAACGACAACCCGGCGAGGAAGATCGACATCTCGAAGACGCGCGCCTTCGGCAGCCGTTTCTGGGTGACCGACAGCAAGAGCACGCCGGCTGCGACGCCGAAGCCGAGCGCGGTGATGAACACGCCGTAGCCGGCCGCACCGGAGTCGAGAACATCGGTGGAGAAGATCGAACCCAGAGGAACGACCATGCCGCCACCGATGAGGCCACACGCGAGCCCGAGGTTGACGGACCGCACGACCGGGTTGACGAAGATGAACTGCCAACCTTCCTTCAGCTCGTGAAAGGTCTGGGAGAAGTCGATGCGTTTGTCGCTGTTGGACCGCCGTCGACGACCCGCGTCCGGCAACGCCAGCGTCGAGATCATCGTCGCCGACAGGAGGAACGTTCCCGCATCTGCGTAGAAGGCCAACGCTGTCTGGTCCGTCTTGAACGCGTGCAGGAGGTCGATGTGCCCGAGGCTCGTGGCCAACTGTGCGAGCAACGCAAAGAACACCGCTGCGATCGGGAAGGTGCCGTAGGCCGCCACCAACGAGAGCGAGTTGGCCGACGTGAGCCGATCGTTCGGCACGAGGTTCGGTACCGAGGCCTCCTTGGCGGGTGACCACGCGAGCGTGCCGATCTCGAGGATCAGCGACGCGAGCACCAGACCCGTCACAGTGTGCACGAACGGCAGGCTCGCGATCACCAACGCGCGCGTGAGGTCGCACGTCACCATGACCTTCTTGCGATCCCATCGATCGATCATCACGCCCGCGACGGGCGCCAGGAAGAAGCCGGGGATGATGCGCGCCGACATCACGAGGCCGACCGCGGCGCCACCCCCGCTTCCCCCGCCCTTGCCGCTCCCGAGCGACGCGGCGAGGACGGTGATGGCGAGGAAGCCCAGCCAATCGCCGAGCGCCGACACGACCTGTGCGATCCACAACCGGAAGAACGCATGGCTGCCGAAGACCCTCACGTGCAGCGCCGCCTGTTCCGGCGCGCCGACGACCTCGTCGATCAAGGGAGGCAGCGCGACGACAGGCGTGTCCGGCTCGGTCGCATCGACCTCGCGACGATCAGAGGCCGGTTCTGCCACGAAGAGTCAGGTTACCGACGGGGGTTCCTCCGTCTGGGACTTCGTCGACTTCTTTGCGGCAGCCTTCTTCGCCGGCGCCTTCTTCTTGGCTGCAGACTTCTTGGCAGGTGCCTTCTTCGCCGGCGCCTTCTTCTTGGCGGCCTTCTTCGTCGCGCCGCGCTTCTTCGGTGCGGTCTCGCGCCGGATCTGCAGCAGCTCGGCAGCCCGCTCGATCGTGATGTGGTCGACCAGATCGCCCTTGCGCAGCGAGGCGTTGACCTCGCCGTCGGTCACGTACGGTCCGAACCGGCCGTCCTTCACGACGACGGGCTTGCCCGAGACGGGGTCCGGTCCGAGCTCGCGCAGCGGCGCCGCCGGCGCGGCGCGGCGCCGGCCGTACTGCTTCGGCTGCGCCAGCAACGCCTTGGCCTCGTCGAGCGACACGGTGAAGATCTGTTCCTGGGACTCGAGACTGCGGGAGTCGTCGCCCTTCTTGATGTATGGCCCGTAGCGGCCGTTCTGGGCAGTGATCTCGACGCCGTCGTCGGCCACGCCGACGGTGCGCGGCAGCGACAGCAGCTGCAGCGCCTGGTCGAGCGTGATGTCGGTCAAGGACATCGAGTCGAACAGCGACTCCATCTTCGGCTTCTGCTTGTCGGGCAGCGTGTCGGCGTCGCCGAGCTGCACGTAGGGACCGAAGCGCCCGCTCTTCGCGTACACGGGGAGATTGGTGGCGGGATCGGTCCCGATGGGCTCGTCGCCCTTCGGTGCGTTGAGCAGCTCGACGGCCCGGTCGATCGTGAGCTCGTCGAGCGCGACGTCCTCGGGCAACGACGCGGTGTCCTCACCGCGCTTGACGTAGGGCCCGTACTTGCCGTTGCGCACCACGATCGGCTCGCCTGACTCGTCGAGGCCGATCGGGATGGCGTTGATCGCCGCCGGGTCGGCCTGCTCGAGCGCTTGCGCGCACAACGTCTTCACGCCGGGAGTGCCGTTGCCGAACCAGAACTTGCCGAGCCACGGCTCGCGCTGCTCGTGCCCTCCGGCGATCTCGTCGAGGTCGTCCTCCATGCGGGCGGTGAAGTCGTAGTCGACGAGGTCGGTGAAGTGCTGCTCGAGGAGATTCACGACGGCGAACGCGTCGGGCGTCGGCACCAAGGCCTGACCGCGCTTCCAGACGTAGCCACGATCGAGGATCGTCGTCATGATCGATGCGTAGGTGGACGGCCGGCCGATGCCCTTCTCCTCGAGGGCGCGCACCAGTGTTGCTTCGGTGTACCGCGCGGGCGGCTGCGTGCTGTGGCCCAACGCGTCGATGAGCGGGAACGGGAGCACGAGGCCCTCGCTCAGCTCCGGGAGCTTCGCTGCGGTGTCGCCTTCGTCGACCGAGTCATCCTCTCCACCGAAGCTGTACGCCGCGAGGTAGCCGGGGAAGGTGATCGTGCGACCCGATGCGGTCCACTCCGTGGCCTCACCGGTGTTCGTCGTTGCGCCGATGCGCGCCGTCACGGTCTGGCCGCGCGCGTCGGGCATCTGCGACGCCATCGTGCGCTGCCACACGAGCTCGTAGAGACGAAGGTCGTCACCGCGCAGCTCGTTGCGCAGCTGCTCGGGCGTGCGGAAGCTGTCACCCGCCGGACGGATGGCCTCGTGCGCTTCCTGGGCGTTCTTCGACTTGCTGGCGTACGTGCGCGGCGCGTCCGGTAGGTAGTCGCGTCCGAACAGCTCGACGATCTGACTCCGAGCCGCCGTGAGCGCGGTCTCCGACAACGTGGTCGAGTCGGTACGCATGTACGTGATGTAGCCGCGCTCGTACAAGCCCTGCGCGACACGCATCACCTGCTGCGCGCTCATGCGCAGGCGACTACCGCCCACCTGCTGCAGCGTCGACGTGATGAACGGTGCCTTGGGCTTGGACGTGTACGGCCGGGTGTCGACGGACCTGACCGTGAAGGTCGAGCCCTCGAGCCGCTCGGCGAGGCCGCGTGCGCCGGACTCGTCGAGGACGATCACACCGTCACTCTTCTTCAGTTGACCGAAGGAGTCGAAGTCCTTGCCCTCGGCGACCTTGGCGTCGTCCACGGCGACGAGCCCTGCCGTGAACTCGGGATCGGTCGGGAACTGCGCGGCCAGGTCCCAATACGACGCCGCAACGAACGCCATGCGTTCGCGTTCACGTTCGACGACCAATCGCACCGCGGGCGACTGCACGCGACCGGCGGACAGGCCGGTGCGGATCTTGCGCCAACAGACCTCCGACACGGGATAGCCGAAGAGGCGGTCGACGATGCGCCGGCTCTCCTGGGCGTCGACGAGCCCGTAGTCGACCTCGCGCCAGTTGGCGATGGCGTTGTCGATGGCCTGCTGGGTGATCTCGTGGAACACCATCCGCTTCACGGGCACTCGAGGTTTGAGGACCTCGAGCAGGTGCCAGGAGATGGCCTCGCCCTCGCGGTCTTCGTCGGTGGCGAGGTAGAGCTCGTCGGCATCCTTCAGTGCCGCTCGCAGCTCCTTGATCACGTCCTTCTTGCTGAGATGCACCTCGTAGTCGACTTTGAACCCGTTTTCGGTGTCGACGCTCAGGCCCTTGCTCGGCAGGTCCCTGACGTGGCCCATCGAGGCGCGCACCGTGTAGTCGCCGCCCAAGAAGCCCGCGATCGTGCGGGCCTTGGCCGGGGATTCGACGATGACGAGGGGCTTGGCCACGAATATCCAGAGCTAGGGGCCCGAAGGGCGCCCTGTCAACCAGACACCGGCGGCCTCCCCGAGGAGCTTCGGTACTGTGCGCCGTCGATGGCAGCGGCGGAGAGTCCCTCGGGCGCGAGAGATGCAGCTGCATCGGTGCTCGGCGTGTGCTTGCAAGCGGCCGCCGCCTATCAGCGGCCAGACCTCGCCGAACGACTCGACGTCGCCCGCCAACGGCTCGTCGATCCGTTGTTCCACGTGCTGGTCGTCGGCGAGTTCAAGCAAGGCAAGAGCTCGCTCATCAACGCGTTGCTCGGCGTCGACGTGTGCCCGGTCGACGACGACGTCGCAACCGCGGTGCCGACGAAGCTGCACCACGCAGCCGAGCCCGGCGCGACCGCCACGATCAGCCCGGATCCCGACGCTCCCGAGCAGACCGACCCGACGACCGAGACCGTGCCGTTCGACCGGGTCGCGGAGTTCGTCACCGAGGCTGCGAATGCGGACGGCGCGCGTCGGATCGAGAGCGTCGACGTCGGCGTGCCCTCTCCGTTGCTCGCGACTGGTGTCGTCCTCGTGGACACGCCCGGCGTGGGTGGATTGGGATCGACGCACTCGACGATCACGATCGGAGCGCTGCCGATGGCCGACGCCGTGCTCTTCGTGAGCGACGCGTCACAGGAGTTCTCTGGCCCCGAGCTCGAGTTCCTCCGCACGGCGCGCTCGCTCTGCCCGAACGTCGGCTGCGTCGTCACGAAGATCGACTTCTACCCCGCATGGCGCAAGATCGTGGACCTGGACGTCGGCCACCTCGCGTCGGCGTCGGCCGCGATGCGCGTGCTACCCGTCGCGTCAACGCTGCAACGCATCGCACAACGGACCGGCGACGACGCGCTGCATCGCGAGTCCGGATTCGTCGAACTGGAGTCGTATCTCGCGAACGACATCGTCGCCCGGCGTGAACAACTCGTCGTGCGCGCGGTCGCAGCCGAGATGCTCTCCGCGGTCACGCAGCTCGAGTCCCAGTTCGCGTCCGAGCGGGCCGCGCTCGCGGATCCGAACCGCGCGTCGGACTTGGTGCACCAGCTGCAGATCGCAACCGACCAGGGCGATCGCCTAAGAAGCAACGCGGCCCGTTGGCAGGTCACGCTCAACGACGGGTTCGGCGACCTGTTGAACGACATCGATCACGACCTGCGGTCGCGATTGCGGCAGCTCACGCGCGATGCCGACGCCGCGATCGACCAATGCGACCCCGCCGAGTCGTGGGAGGACTTCGAACCCTGGCTCTACCGGCAGGCCGCCGACCAGGTGGTCGCCAACTACGCGCTCCTCCAGCGCCGCGCCGGTGAGATCGCGGCGCGTGTTGCCGACTTGTTCTCGACGGACGGTCTCGAGATCGCTGTGCAGCTCGAGGTGCCCGATCCGTCAGCGCTGTTGAAGGCCGTCGAGGCCGGCGCCGACGTCGAGCTGCAGCAGGGCGACGGGTTGAGCACCGGGATGAACACGCTGCGCTCGTCGTACGGCGGCGCGCTCATGTTCGGGATGTTCGGGCAGATGGTCGGCCTCGCGCTGATCAACCCGATCGGCGTCGTCGCCGGCATCATCTTCGGTGGCAAGGCGTATCGGGACGAGAAGAATCGGGCGCTGGCGCAACGACGGGCGCAGGCCAAGAACGCACACCGCAAGTACACGGACGAGCTCGCGTTCGAGGTGGGCAAGGACGTACGCGACACGGTGCGTCGCATCCAACGGCAGCTGCGTGACCAATTCACGGCACGAGCCGAGGAGCTGTACCGGTCCACGACCGAGGCGCTGCACAAGGCACAACAGGCCGTCGAGATCGATGCGACGGCGCGTACCAAGCGTCTTCCCGACGTCGAGGCCGAGCTGGCTCGGATCCGCGGCTTGCGGGACGAAGTGGTCTCGCTCGATCCCACGCTCGCCAGCGCACCGGACTGATCGGATGTCCGCGCGACCGACGTTGCTGGACGAAGTTCGCGGGCTGCTGGCCAGCGGCGCAGCCGTGTACACGGGCACGCCACACGCGGCGCGAGTGGAGGCAGAGCAAGCCCGTCTCGACGAACCCCTTCGGGTTGCGATCGCCGGCAAGGTGAAGGCGGGGAAGTCGACGTTGCTGAACGCGCTGGTCGGCGAGGAGCTCGCGCCGACCGATGCGGGTGAGTGCACGAAGATCGTGACGTGGTACCGCGACGGGATCACCTATCGCGTGGTGTTGCACCCGCGCGACGGTGAACCTCGCCAGATCCCGTTCTCGCGCGAAGGCGGCGCGATCGACATCGATCTCGGTGGCGTCCCGCCGGACACCGTCGACCGGCTCGAGATCGAGTGGCCGTCCTCGTCGTTGCGCACGATCACCCTCATCGACACGCCGGGCATCGCGTCGCTGTCCGCCGATGTGTCGGCGCGTTCACAGGCGTTTCTCGCCCCTGGCGAGGATCACGTCACACCCGCGGACGCGGTCCTGTATCTCATGCGCCACCTCCACACGACCGACATCAGCTTCCTCGAGGCGTTCCACGATCAAGAGGTCGCACAGGCGACGCCCGTGAACGCCATCGGTGTGTTGTCTCGGGCGGACGAGATCGGCGTCGGACGGCTCGACTCGATGGCGTCGGCGTCACGGATCGCCAGCCGGTACAAGTCGGACCCGAAGGTGCGCCGGCTGTGCCAGACCGTCGTGCCGGTGGCCGGACTCTTGGCTCAGTCCGGGACCACGTTGCGCGAGGCGGAATTCAAGGCCTTGCAGTCGATCGGCACGGCGCACGCCGACGAGGCCGAGCGGTTGTTCCTGTCCACGGATCGATTCGTGCAGACGCCGACGTCGATCGGTCTGACCTCTATGGAACGCGAACACCTGCTCGACCGGTTCGGACTGTTCGGAGTGCGGTTGGCGGCCGCGCTCATTCGCCAGGGCGCAGTGACGACGTCGAATCAGCTCGCGCACGAGCTCGTGCTGCGCAGCGGGCTCGTCGAGCTGCGGGAGGTCTTGCTGACGCAATTCGCAGCGCGGCGCGACGTGTTGAAGGCGCGGTCCGCGCTGCTCGCACTCGAGTCGCTCGTGCACGAAGCCGCCGTGCCGGGCTCCGAACACCTCGCATCCGAACTGGAACGCGTCGCGGCGGGCGCGCACGAGTTCGCGGAGGTACGACTGCTCAACGCGTTGCGCGCGGGCGCAGTCAAGGGAGTGAAGGCTGCGGAGTCCGAGGAGATGGAACGTCTGCTCGGCGCCGACGGATCGGCACCGACCGCTCGTCTCGGACTCGACGCGGGCGCGAGCGGGGGTGAGCTCCGCAGCGCGCTCCAGCACGCCATCGCCCGGTGGCAACGCCGCGCCGAGAACCCGTTGTCGAGCCGCGAGGCCGCCGACGCGTCACGCGTCCTCATCCGCACGTGCGAAGGCCTGCTCGTCGACCTCGGCTGAGCCGTTTCTGTCAGGTGGCCGGGCCGGTGATGGACGCCATGTCGGCGTGCAAGGTGTCCTGGATCTGCTGGGCGAGGGTGGCACGGGCGTGACTCTTCGAGATCGACACCGCCCCGCGGCGCAACGCGGACAGCCGCTGCGCGGTCGCGAGCGCGTCATCGATCACCGTTGACGACGTCTGGTCGAGATAGCCAGCGTTCACCGCAGCTTGGGGGCCGAACACCTCGCCGAGCAACGCGCTGTCGAATGCGCTCGGCGGCATCCGGTACCGCGCGAACTCGACCGCGAAGACCGGCAGCCCCATTCCGATCGCGACCTCGTTCAGCCCGATCTTGAAGTCGCCGTCGGCCCCGATGCGCACGTCGCTCACCAAGAGCACGAGAGCGCCCGCGGCCAACGCGTGCCCGGTGCACGCGGTGATGACTGGCGAGGGGAACGTGAAGATTCGCAGCAACAGCTCGGCGCCCTGGGTCACGAGGGCGCGCATCGGCTCGACGCCCGACGTCATGATGGACAGGTCGAACCCTGCCGAGAACCGACCGGGCCGGCCTTGGAGAAGGACCGAGCCGACGCCATCCGCCTCCGCTTTGTCGAAGTGCTCGGCGATGGCCGACAGCACATCCGGCGACAGAGCGTTCGCCTTGCCGTCGTCGATCGAGATGATCCCGACACCACCGTCACGTTCGAAGGAAACCGACATCGCGCAGAAGGTAGCGGCTACCCTGCGCGCACCAGCCGGGCGGACAGGAGAACGAAATGCGAAAGCTGGCGGGCACCCTCCTCGCACTCACCACCTTCGTGACACTCGCGGCATGCGGGAGCAGCGGCAACAAGTCGGCGACGAGCACGAGTTCGTCGAGCGCGAGCTCCAGCACGAGCGGCAGCAGCTCGTCGGGCAACGTGAGCGGTACGTCGTCTGACTTCTGCAAGCAGATCGTCAACAGCAAGGCCGAGAACATCGGCGAGGATCCGAACGGCGCCAAGCAGGCGCTCGCGGTGCTGAAGGGCGTGTCACCGCCAGACGAGATCAAGAGCGATTGGAACGACTACATCTCCGCGCTCCAAGAGCTGTCGGAGGTCGACCAGAACGACCAGGTGAAGGTGGCCGGGATTGCAGCACGACACGCCAAGTCGCTCTCGTCCGTGTCGCTCTACATCTCGAAGAGCTGCCTCAGCCTCAACGGCAGCGAACTGTCGAGCCTGTCCGACAGCCTGTCCTCCCTGAGCGACTCGGCCTCGACCGGCAACTAGTGGCGTGAGTCAGAAGCCGGTAGGCATTTCGGCGAGCCAGGGACGCCGAGCGCAAGGACGCACAACGAAGTCAGCCACCAGCGCTTTCGAGGCGGAGGACGCAGCGATTTCGGCGTCATCTGGCCGTCGAAATCGCCAGCGAATCTCTGACTCACGTC